>DAOWNO010000082.1 GCA_030642525.1 Candidatus Aegiribacteria sp. | reverse complement strand
ATGGGATTCGGTCCCAGTTCCTTTATCTTCTCCGTGAATTCGTTAACAACATCAGCATAGCGTTTTCCTTCCGCTGCAGATATCCAGGAGAGCTGCAGTCTGTCCGTGTCGAGGTTGAGGGTCTCCATAACCTTTTTAAGCAGAGCGAATCTTCGCCTGGCGTAATAGTTACCCTCACCGTAGTGACAGTCACCGGGATGGCACCCCGCGACCAGAATACCGTCGGCACCCTTGAAATAAGTTGAAAGAAGGAGATTGTGATCGATTCTGCTGGAACACATTACTCTTATCACCGTGAACGACGGGGGAAGTTCGAGTTTTGATGAACCGGCAAGATCTGCTGCTGCGTAGGTGCACCAGTTACAAAGAAAACCCACTATTGAAGGAACGAATTCTGCCTTTGCTTTTTCTTTCATTCTCCCCCGTACATGCATTCCTGAAAATTAACAAACGTACACTATTGTCTGTTACTTCTGGTTACCAGAAGTTGTGATAGTTTGCTGCCTGATCAACTCTGTCAGAGATCATTCAAGCATAGAGATAACTTAATTCTAATATTCGAATATTCGAATATCTAATAGTATGTGAAAGACCATGTCAATAACTACTTTTTTCAGTAAAGAAATTACTGCTCCTAATCACTGAAATAATATATTCTCAGTCCGAAACAGTCAAGAATACAGCACCAGGATTCACACTTGTGTTTACCCGCTCTTTTCAGGATTACGTCCCTATGGTAAAATCGTCTACGGGTCTGGAAACGAGCGAAGAGAATTCATTTGCGAATCCTCCTGCTTTCACTTCGCTGCGGTCAGCCATCAGATCGAACTGCCCTTTATCCGTCATTATACTCACTGTCCACAGAATAGAACCGGAATAACCAAAGGAAACGCACTCCTTTTTCATTGCGGGATTTGTTCAGTTGATTTCATAAGTATTTTGCTGATCTTTCACAGTTCATCCATCCCTGTTCAGAAGAAACATCACAGATATCATGAACCGCCATTCTTAACTATCACTCTAAGATTTGAGGGCCAGTTTGCAGAACCGTCTTCGTACATTTCAGCGTGATATATGGCATCCTGATCAGTTGAGCTTTCGAAATAGTACATCCAGCCGCCACTTGAAACCACCGGCTCGAAATCATGGAACAGCCAGATTAGAGCATCTTCTATCTCCATATCCTGAATATCAAAAAGATGTGTTAACTCAAACTCTGGAAAGTTAACAATTTCAGGAAGCGGTGAGAACAAGTATTTTTCTTCGTAGATCGCCTCAGGCATAGAAGTCGAGTTCCAGCTTATAAAGTCCTTGATCCCCATATCTCCACGTGGAATGACAAAGATCCGCCCATTCCCGATGGGACCGGACCAGGATGCTCCGGTATAGAGCGGATATGTGAGATCGTAGGACAATTCAGTAAAATCGTGACCGAGGTAGTATTCCATGCTGTATTCCACCAGTATCTGCTCGCCTGCCTCGAAAGGAACAGTCCAGCAGGCATGACTGCTACTGGCACTAAGGATTATTCGATCTCTGTCGCTTATTGAATCAGCAAGCACAGTATCCATCATATCGAGTGAATCCCAGTATTCAGGACTGAGCATGTAAAAGAAAACATCATAGGCTTCCGGTTCAACATCAGACAGCAGGGTAACCGTATCCAGGATATCCTCCCAGGATAAACGGCGTAAACCCAAGGGGAACCACGTTGATGAAAGAAGCGGATGAACATCTACCGGAATACCGTTTACACTGACGGAAGGATTGGTCAGCGGATCCGAAATAACCCATATCTGCCCGGGTGGTAAAGGTAATTACAAACAGCATTAAAAATGGTGTCAAATATTTCATTCTTCCTCTTTTTTTTGAATGTGGTAACTGATGATAAGAAGAAGGCGGGGAGCGGTAAAGGCAAATACAACGAAAACAGGGGACATCATTTATGCCCCCCATCCTCATATCTGTTCTGAATCAGTCAACAGGACAGATCGGCAGTACCGTTCTTCCCTTTGATTCATTTATGACTTCCGCTGCCGCCAGGTAGATAGCGGATAAACCACAGATAATACCTTCAAGGCCGGCGAAAAGGCCAAACCAGGCCGGCATCTCGAACCAGTGACCGAGAGCAAGCAGCCAGAACAGTACAGTCAGACTCAGAAATACGAACTGCAGCGCGCGGTTCTTCTTCCATGTAGCCACCCACATGCAGAAAGTAAAAATACCCCACATGAACAGGTACCAGCCAAGGAATACAGCGCTGAATGCATACCATTCAAACTTCGCTCCCAGAAATATGAACACAAGCGTCAGCCAGAAGAAACCAAAGCTTGTAAAAGCGGTTGTCCCGAATGTATTACCCTTTTTGAACTCCATTATTCCGGCAATGACCTGTGCAAGACCGCCGTAGAAAATACCCATGGCCAGAATCATGATGTCGTTCTCGAAAAATCCTGCGTTGTGAATGTTCAGCAGAACTGTTGTCATCCCGAAGCCCATGAGTCCCAGCGGGGCAGGATTGGCAAGAGCGTCTTTCATTCATCCTCCAATAAGATTAGTTACCGTACTTCTCGATTATTTCTTTCTTGTCCATGCCAAGAATGCCGTATTTGGCTCCGATCTTTTTGAAGGCTTCAACACATTTGTCAAGGTGTGCCTTCTCGTGAGCTGCAGAAAGCTGAACACGAATTCTGGCTTTTCCGGCAGGAACAACAGGGAAACAGAACCCGATCACATATATGCCTTCCGCATACATATCCCTTGCCATATCATTAGCGAGTTTCGCATTGTAAAGCATGACCGGAACGATGGGAGTCTCGCCGGGACGCATATTAAGCCCCGCTTCCTCCATCTTCTCGCGGAAATACTTTGTATTCCGCTCCAGTTTGTCTCTACGTTCCGTGGATTTTGAAATCAGATCTAATACCTTGATCGATCCGCTGACGATTGGTGGCGCGAGGGAATTACTGAAGAGATATGGACGAGCCTTCTGACGACACAATTCGATCAGCTCGCTGCGACCGGATACACACCCTCCTGAAGCTCCTCCCAGCCCCTTGCCGAATGTTGTGGTGATAAGATCAATGCCGTCAATGACGTCATAATGCTCATGAGTTCCGCGTCCTGTTTTCCCGATGAATCCCGATGCGTGTGAATCATCCACCAGAATCATCGCGTCGTACTCGTTGCAGAGAGCAACCATTTCATCAAGAGGCGCAAGATCACCGTCCATCGAGAAAACACCGTCTGTAACGACCAGCCTGGTTCTCTTGTTCTGATGCAGTTCCAGCTTCTTTTTGAGGTGTTTCATGTTCATATGCTTGAATGTATCGTACTCCGCTGAGCATAGACGAATACCATCCACCAGTGACGCATGTATAAGCCTGTCCGCGATGATAACATCATCCTGACCGAGTAAGGCCTCAAAAACACCGGAATTTGCATCCATACATGAGGGAAAGAGGAGAGTATCCTCCATGCCGAGGAATGCGGAAACCTTTTTCTGCAATTCTCTGTGAATGTCCTGAGTACCACAGATGAATCTCACCGAACTCATTCCATAACCGCGGGTATCAAGCCCTTCGTGAGCTGCCTGGATAACATCTGGATGACTGGAAAGCCCAAGGTAATTATTCGCGCAGAAATTCAAGACCTTCTTGTGAGCAGCACCTTCGGGGTATTCAACCTCGATCTCAGCATCCTGTTCGGAACAGATGAACCGTTTCTCCTTGTAAAGACCGTCATCCTTGATTTTCTCAATCTCATCCGCGAACAGTGCTCTGGTATTGTTTGAAAAAGCCATTTGTCACCTCCTCCGATTATCCCAGGTGCTTGTTAATTAGATCACATATGGAATTGACCGTATCAAACGCTTCAGGAGTCGCTTCTTCATCCGGAAGTTTGATACTGTATTTGTTCTCAACAAATCTCTTGAGAGAAACCATGGAAAAACTGTCGACTATGCCAGAGGAGATAAGAGGAGAATCAAAGGATACTTCATCTTCATCATCTTCATCCAGATATTCATCGACTATGTACTCCAGTACGGATTTTTTCATCTCTTCCATTTCAGATCCTTTCATTTCTGCTTTTAATCGTCGGAAAGACTTGATATGTCACCAACATCTTCACCCCATTCAACTGCCTTCAGATACCTTCTTACTATCTTACCCGAGCGTGTTTTAGGAAGTCTGTCCATGTATTCTATCTCCTGCGGCATAGCAAGCGGAGAAAGCCTTTTTCTGATAAAGTTCATGATATCCAGTTCAAGATCATCGGAAGGTTCGTACCCCGGCTTCAGCGTAACAAAAGCCTTTACAACCTCCATATTAACTTCATCAGGTTTGCCTATGGCTGCTGCTTCAGCAATAGCCTCATGCTCCACCAGAGCTGATTCTATCTCAAAAGGTCCAACCAGATGACCACCTGTGTTGATGACATCGTCATCCCTTCCTACAAACCAGTAGTAGCCATCTTTATCAATGCTCGCTCTGTCACCTGATACATACCATAGATCGGGATTCATTCTAAGTTCATCAGGCATTGCGTCTTCTGTAGCTCCAACGAACTTGCTCCTGTATATGTCGGGCTGCTTCCAGTAACTTCGGAACATGGATGGCCATCCGGGCCGAAATGCGATCAGACCGACTTTGCCGGGTTCCGTAACCGGTTCATGGGATTCCAGATCAAGAACTGTAGCCTCAATCCCGGGGAAAGGCATTCCCATGGATCCGGGGCGTATCTCCATACCGGGAAAGTTCGTGATCATCATGGCTCCGGTTTCAGTTTGCCAGAATGTATCATGAAACTGCAGTCCATCGAATACTTCACCACTCCAGATTACGGCTTCAGCATTAAGTGGTTCTCCAACCGAAGCAAGATGTCTCAATGAAGAGAGATCAAATTCACCGACGAGTTCATTTCCATCTTTCATAAGCGCTCTGATAGCAGTTGGCGCCGAATACCAGACGGAAATTCTATTATCCTGAATGAACTGATACCATCTGGAAGATGTGAAACCGGAATCAAGAACACACTGCGTGATTCCTAGAGCCCAGGGGCCAATGATGCCGTAACTTGTGCCTGTTACCCATCCGGGATCTGCCGTGCACCAGTAAATATCATCATCCTTGAGATCAAGAACCCAGCTTGTGGTGAGAGCCTGGCCCCAGACAGAGCTGTGAACATGAAGAGCTCCCTTGGGCTGCCCTGTTGTGCCTGATGTATAATGAAGCACTGATGGTGATTCGGAATCTGATTCAAAAACATCGAATCTTTCAATTCTTGGCGCAGTCTCCACATCAAAGAACACTTCGCCATCCTTCAGCTTCGCCGGATCGCCTTCAACAACAATGATTTTCTTCAGATCAGGAAGTTTGTCCATTACCTTTCTGACTTTTCTAACATGTTTGCGGGTTGTCAGAATGGCTTTGGTGTCAGCGCTGGCCAGCCTGACTTCCAGAGATTCATCGCCAAACGCGGAAAAAAGCGGCTGAGCAATAGCTCCAAGTTTGAGAATGCCAAGGAATGAGAAATATAGACTGGGAATTTTATCCATAAAGATACAAACCCTGTCCCCCGGTTCAATTCCCTGATCTTTCAGGAATTGTGCAAAACCGTTTGAGTAAATTCTGAGATCGTCAAATGTGTAATTTGCTTTTCTGTTTCCAAATCCTTCCCAGATCAGAGCTGTTTTATCAGCATCCCCCCTGGCGCAAATCCGATCGGAACAGATGGCTCCTATATTAAGGAGTTCACCATCTTTCCAATCCATAACATCTCTGGCAATATCCCAGCTGAAGTTATTCTTTACTTTCTCATAGGATTCAATGTTGCTCAAAGTCCGCTCCTTCCAACCATTTTGCTATCTGTTGTTCAGGGTTTTGATCAGCCTTCCATCACTACGACAGCTATTGCATTCAACTTCGTATGGCTGATAGAAAGGTGTATCTCCTTTACTTTCTTCTCTTGAGCCTGCTCAAGCGCCTTACCTGTTAATAGAACAGAAACCGCACCGGACCCATCCTTCAGAATCTCCACATGTTTCCAGCGAAGTCCATGAGAGAGTCCGGCGCCGAGAGCCTTGAAAGTGGCTTCCTTTGCGGCGAACCTGGCGGCATAACTTTCCCATGGCCTGGCTCTGCCTGAACAGTACTTAACTTCCTCCGGCAAAAACAGTTCCTCAATAAGACCGTCATCAAGCCGAACCCTGAAAGTATCAAGATCGACAATATCTATTCCAACCCCGATTACTCTCAAAGAAAATGTTCTCCCGGATAATGTATTCGATAGTAATAACAGCATGTGAACTCTAATACGAGAGGCTGGCTGTGTCCACCGTTTTAAGAATAATTGTTATTCTATCGAAGCCTCTTCAGGAATGATCATTTCATTTCAGTGATACTCGAGTTATGATTCAGTCTTACATAAAAAAGCACCGATTATCCTGGAAATGCGACCCGATTTTCCACTTCAGGATTCTTCTGGAATCAGGTTGACAAACCTTATGTATCTTACATAGTTAATATATCTTAATTTAGCTTAGGGGAATTTTATGAATTCTAAAGACTGCTTGATAACTGACCATGATTGTCATTTGAAAAGAATTGAAAAATGGCATAATAATTTTGAATCTTATATTGCACTCCTGATTGAAACCCTGGAAAAACTGAATGCAAGTTCAATCGAAGCTACAAAGGAATGCAGTGAACATTATAAAGAAACAATTGAGTTAACAAAAGCAAAAACCAGATTCACTTTTGAAATATCTCATGAATTAAAAGCACCACTGGCTTCAGTATATAATATCATCAACGTAATATTGAATGGGTATCTCGACGGAGATATTGATAAACAGAAACAATATCTCCTTAAAGCCAAATTGCGGATAAAAAGCATTACAGGTCTTTTAGATGATCTATTGATGTTTTCCCGTCTTGAGGAAAGAGCAAATGAAATTGATAAGGAAAAATTCAATATTGGAGAATTGTTTTCTTCACTTACTGAAGATATGAATGAATATGCAAAACACTGTGATATTGAAGTAACCTGGAATCTCTGTGACAATTATCCCAGTATTTTCGGGAATGCAGGGCTTATCAGGAGAGTATTCGCTAATTTGATTCAGAATTCAATAAAATACAGCAACCCCGGAGACTTTGTAGAAGTTGCAGGAAAAAAGGAGGAAGATCACTTTCTATTTAGAGTGAAGGATCACGGTACAGGTATTAAAGAAGAAGAGCTGCCAAAAATATTCGACATGTTCTTCCGAGGTGAGAATGATAGGTATAATCTCAGAAAGGATGGAATAGGACTTGGACTTTCTCTCGTAAAGAGGATAGTTGACGCTCATGGAGGCTATATTAAGGTAAAGAGCAAATTGCATGAAGGAACTACAATAGAAGTACGATTTCCTGTATCTCAAAAAAAGGAGAAATGATGTTAAAAGAAGTGCTGATTGTGGATGATGATACCGATTTCGTGGAAACCATTGAAATAGTCCTGAATAGTAATGGTTACGAAACCCGCATTGCTTTTAGCGGTGAAGAAGCACTGAAAAAAGTTATGGAAAAAGCTCCTGACATCATGCTGCTGGATATTATGATGAAAACCAAGGGTGACGGCATATGGGTAAGCGAGAAAATCAGAGCGGATAAGAGTATTAAGGATTTTCCCATAATTATGATAACCGCAGTAAACCAGGATGCGGATATGTTGAAATACCACTTTGAAAAAGATGTGGGGAAAGAATCGAAATACATACCTGTGAACACTTTCATGGAAAAACCTATCGAAATAGAAGATTTGCTTGCAGAAATAAATAAGCTTATTGGAGCTCCCTAGCCCTGCCCTTTACCCATAAGTGTTCTTTAACTGTTTTCACTTGAT
>DAOWNO010000227.1 GCA_030642525.1 Candidatus Aegiribacteria sp. | reverse complement strand
GGTGTGTCCATACTCTTCTTCTTCGAATTCCGGGTGTTGCAAGGGGATTTCATCACCCCCATAGGAATAGGTATGATGTTCCCAGGAAGAGGTTCCCGGATTGTACCACCAGCAGTCAAGATCGGCAAAATCGAAGAGAATCTTGTTGTTGCTAATGCAGTAATCCCGGATCTGTTCATTTCTCTGCCATCGGTTGTAGCCGCCTGATCCTTCCGTTTGTGCATTACCGGTGAAGTAGATGAACGTAACACCGGAATATTCCGTCTCCAGCACAGTCATGGAATCAAGATAAGCCTGAACCCCTGCTTCACTGTATGAGTTGCACTGGCAGCACCAGCACCACATCGAGGTAAGGAGGGTTGGATTGTTATCAAGTACATCCCTGGTAAGATTCATGCCGTTATCGTTCTGCCAGTATAGCTCCGGACCAATGTAGGTTCCTGTTTCCTGGCCGTTGAAAATACACCAGGCGCCTGACACGGTTGGAAGATACGAGTTTCCTATCGCGTAATCGTAGAATGGATCCGCGGTCTTTATGAACTGGATTCCATATGTCAGCTGGCTTCCATGGGATGTATGAGCATAGTGAGAGGGTATATTATCCTGAACTGCCTCGATCCATACTGGCGGGATCTGATCAAGATCAGCGCATGTATGATCGATGATTGTCGCGCCATCTACGGAACCATAAAGGCATGAGAGAAGAATCAGTTCTGAAAAAGTTCTAATGATTTTCATTACTTACCTTCCTTTTGAGTATTGTTATGCAAATCATTTCTGTCAGTTCTTTATTAACCAAAATACATAGAAATAAAACTCTCCGCAAGTCTGTATTCCCATCTCGCTATTCCGTCAGGAACATCTCCGCCCAGGATGGCCTTTCAGGTTCGTCATTTGCCAGCATTTCGCGCCATGCTTCGTCAGTCAGTCTGTCGAACATTGGCCAGGTGAATTCATAATAGCTCAGTACAGGTCCGATTGCTGCTTCTATATTGCCGTCAGGTCTTTGGTAAATGACTATACAGTAGTCAAGGTTACCTGATGCGACCTCAAGGACAGACATGCTGTTCTGATCGGTATGAACATCTGCTATCAGGGATGTTTCCAGGCCTTCTGATGTTATGCCGCCCCATGAAATTGCGATCTCAAGACGTCTCGCGAAATCCTTCAGGAAATCCGCGTCCTCTGAAGTGATCTGCTCTCCTGCAAGCTCTCTTTCTGCGATGTTCTGAAGGTTTTTCAGAATGGTGGTCGCATTATCGAATCTCACTTCAATTTCACTGTCCAGAACGCCAAATTCCGAAAGTCCTTTTTCAGCCATATTTAGAGTTGCTGTCAGTTCAGCATAGACTTCGGGTACCGGTTCGACAAAACCCGCGGAAGGAACAGGTTCTTCAGGCCCCATTGCGATTCCGCATTGCATGGTGTAACTCTGCTTGGCGTAAAGTATTGTGTCGTGCCTGAGCATAGCCCATGAAGCCAGGAAATTGCTGAGAGTATGTCGATCCCATGCATCATTGCACATGAAGTCAGGGTAACCTTCTCCCTTTTCATTCTGCAGGAGATAGAGGCAATGAAGCCATGACATATAGAGGGTTGAGTGCCAGTCAGATGGAGAATAGTCCTCGATCATTGATGTAAGAGACGCAAGAGAGTCACCGTAGAACCTGTACTCGAATGCTCCCCGTTCTTCAAGAATTGAAAGGGCAGCATCGCTTCCGAATGCTGCCGCGACATCCAGTCCTGTCGGCATAAAACGATTCTGTCCGGAAGGGTTTAATCCCACTGCAGGGAACACAAGCTTTCCGAGGATTTCGCTGTCCGGCGTATATCTCTGACCAAGGAATCTGAAACCTGTGGTTTTTACCAATGCTTCCTGAAGGTCATCAGGATTGAATTCTCCGTTCTCGTCCGGCATTGAAATAACTTCTCCCGTGCCGCTGTAAATGGAAGGAATGGCATAGCTGGTATTAACATAATTTCTGAACTGGCGGTAGAAATCAGGGCTCCAGATCAAATCGGTATCAGCTGATTCTCCCGCGATCTCTCTTGCTGCGCATAAGTATTCAGCGACTGATAGATCATCAGCGAAACCGGCAAAGAAAGCTGTTATCTCGTAGATCCTTTTCCATTTGTTCAGAAGCAGCTCACCTTCCGATTCAACAGTGCTGAGATCGGAGACGATCAGAAGCGCGCAGGCGGTCATTTCCATTGCGTCATCTTCGGAAACTATGTATGCAGCTGTCTGACCGTAAGGCTCTCCTCCGTTGAGCAGAAGAGTCAGCCTTCCAAGCCACATCATAGCCTTGAAATATCTCTCCAGTCCCTCACTGGATGTGTAATGCCCCCTGGGGACATACTGCGAGTAGTCCTCCCTGTATCCGAAAACCGGGCTGTTCTCAAAACCGAGGTGTTGTTCGATAAGCTCTAATTCACTTTCAACAGCATCGGCAATTGACGGATCCGATGTGAAGGAAGGATCGAGTAATGAGAGTGGTACAGCGAAAAACGCAGTATTCAGGATACAACCACGATCAAGATTTCTTTTATAAAGATTATTGCATACAATCAGTAAATCTTTGTAAAGGTATTTTTCTTCAAGATTCTGCAGAATCTGATCGAAGAAGATATGCAGCATATGCAGAGGTATGCCTGAAGAGACATAAACCGGCTGATCCCAATCAGAGACAGTTTCATACGCAGTTATTGGATTATCCGTGCTGTAGAATGCATTGAAAACAATAAATCCGTTTTCCAGCAGACTTTCAGGTGTATCGTCAATCCCGGCTCTTCTCAGAACCTGGGAGAGATTGAATACTTCCGATGCTTCCGCAGGAAGCCCGAAGGTTGACATGTCAGGTTCCACAATACTGCTGACCGGTTCGTAGAATCGGTCGGCAAATGAAGCAGCCACTTCAACTTCTTCCAGGAAGTTGAGATCTTCTGAATTGATGCTATGATGTTCGACAAGTGAAGAGCTCTCTCCACTGCTGCAGTTTGATACAAGAACAAATGTAATGATCATCACAGTATTGATTCCAGCTCTCATAAGAATACTCCTCCCGTTTTCAGATAATACATTCATTGACAATTCTTTATTCCCTGGCAATTGATTCAATATAAGTGAATCTGATAGATGTATGAAGGAGTCATCATGAAAGTAATCCCCATAATTGTATTATTGCTTGTGACGTTTGCATATGCCGGAAATGTATATGTCTGTGAGTATGAGTACCAGGCTGATCTTTGTGTGAGGTCGAATATGAGTATCAGGCTGACCTTTGCGCATTAGTTGTTGATTACGAATATCAGACTGATGATGAAGACGCGCTCTGGCATTTTGTTGATTATGAATATCAGTCCGATATTGAGATTTATTATGTTGAGTACGAGTATCAGTCAGATCTGTGTGTTTACCTGGTTGAATATGAATACCAGGCCGAGTGGGAAGAAAGCAGCAAATGGCAGGGGAGATTGCACTGAGTGATCTCGATGTTTACGCGAAATAGCACAATGAACGGATAGCAGGACATATGAACGTTGTTCTCGCTCTGACACTTGCGATAATTCCCGCTTTTATCATCGTTATCTACTTCTACAGGAAAGACAAAGCAAAACCGGAACCCAAAGGGTTAATCATCAGGATTTTCCTTCTGGGACTGTTCTCCACTCTGCCGGCTCTCATACTTGAAATTGCTATCAGTGAATTCAGGGGAATCCTTAAACCGTATCATGTACTTTATCCGATCTTCAATGCATTTGTTGTTGCTGCTCTTGTAGAGGAGAGCCTTAAACTGTTCATTGTCCGGCGGGTTGCTTTCAGGAAAAAATGCTTTGATGAAATCATGGATGGAATCGTTTATGCAGTAGTTGCGGGCATGGGGTTTGCCTGTCTTGAGAATATTCTTTACGTACTGGGAAGAGGACTGACTGTTGCCGTTCTAAGAGCTTTTACCTCTATACCGCTTCACGCTGCTGTTTCTGTAATAATGGGATAGTTACATAGGTATGGCGAAATTCTCGGCGAATAAGGGAACAGGACGCCGCTTGATCTTGAAGGGATTTCTCCTCGCTGTTTTCTTTCACGGACTCTATGACCTGTGTATCTTTGCTGTTCCGTTATGGAGTCAGTTCACGGCGCTGGGAATATTACCAGTGTTGATATGGGTGATAATTCTGGCCAGGCGAAAGATTAAACTTGCTCTCAGGCAGGATATGGAAGCAGG
>DAOWNO010000150.1 GCA_030642525.1 Candidatus Aegiribacteria sp. | reverse complement strand
TTAATGACAACTGCAGCTATAATACCCGCCAGCAGACCAACACCCGCACCAATCGCTCTAACCGAATCGGTTTCATTCATCATGAAAAAATATCCGGCTGTAAGAAGCAGTACGGGCAGTAGAAATGTGGATGTAATCATGACAAGTGACGCGGCTGGCGCAAGCTCAAGTTCAACAAAATCACCGACTTGAGCTTCAGCTTCGTTTCTCATCCAGCTTTCAGGGTTAGATGATTTTCTGCCTGAAAGCGAAAAAAAGGCACTCCTGGCTTCACAGTCATCACATTCTCCTGAACCGGAAAATGAAACCAGAGCTTCATCACCTTTCACCTCAAGGATAATACCGTTTCGTTTCATCATTCCTCCGATTACTTATGTGATCGAATTACCTCCAGAATTCACTCCTAACCTGTTAATTTCAACCTCTTCTGACCAGCCTCTGCAATTATCGGATGACTGACTTTCGCAAAATAACAGAATCATATCAGATGCCCTTAAAGAAATCTCAAAATGCATCACCATTTATTGACGGCTATGCTCAATTGTAAAAGAAGAAAAACTTGACGAGGTAGCCCAAACGTGCCATATATGATGTGAGGAGGTAAATTGTGAGTAAAACAGCTACTGTAAGAGCACGCATTGAACCAGAACTGAAAGAGGAAGTTGAGGAACTATTTCATGAATTGGGAATTTCTACAACTGATGCAATCAATATCTTTTTCAGACAGGTAAAGCTTCGTCATGGACTTCCTTTTAAAGTTGAAATACCTAATGAGTTAACCCAGAAGGTGCTTAAAGAGACTGATGAAGGAAAAAATATTATTCGACACGAAAATATCGATGATATGTTCAAAAACTTAGGGATATAGTGCTAATCCGCATATTTCACCAGTTTGCGTAACGAAACGGTGTAGAAGCGCTCGCAGACAAGGCATGCGAATGAGATCGACGAAGATGTATTATATATACTTCAAGGAAGGTCGATTGAGCATAACGCAGTATGCGAGTGTTTTATGCGCCGTTGCAGTAGTAACTCTGGTGAAATATGCGGACTAACCCCTGTTACTTCAAAGCAATTTCATAAGGATCTCAAGAAAGCTGAAAAACAAGGTAAAGAAATCAAAATACTCAAGCAGATAATGGCATTGCTTGTAGCCGAAGTCTCTCTTCCCATCGAAAATAAGGATCACAAATTGACAGGAATCTACAGTCATCACCGGGAGTGTCATATCACTCCGGACCGGGCAGATTATCAGAATATGCTGCCGTTTCCATATTGTGTTTTGACTCAATAGTGTGTACATTGTAATCAAATACTGGATGTTTTTATAGAAATCTCCATTTCCTGGACTGGAGAGATATCATGCAGATTGCACTAATAATTATTTCGTTTCTTACTATAGGACAAGTTTCTGAATTCGATACTTTCCTTAATATCAGAGATTTCGATCATGCGATTGAACTCGCCGGTGAGTCAGATTCGCTCAGCGCTGAAGTATTCCTGAAATCAGGCAATCCATCCATGGCTTCCATGCTTTTCGAAAGAGCATTTCTGGAAAGCCCATCCGCCGGACTTTTTGCGGCAGCCTGGGCTGCTATTTCCGGTTCAACTGAACACTTTCATTCTATGCCCTCCGGATATCTCAGAGAAGAACTGTCTGAATGGAGCAGTATGGTTGACTGGGAACCGCAGCATCTTCTTTCTCTGATCGAGTCGGCAGCCGTACTCGAAGACAGTATTCTCGCGGACAGTCTCATGCAGATGCTGGTTGAGAGGTTCCCTGAATCCATGGAGGCATCAGAGGTTATCAGCCGGGAATTCTACGATAACCTGTATCCCGTATGGAATGATGATTCAGCCAGAATCCTTGTTCTTCAGGATTTCCTTGATGAATGGGGCGATAAGTCGGATCTCTGGCGCTCCAGAGCATGGCAGTATACGCTGAGCGCTGTAATCGAAACAGCCGATTCAACAAGGTGGACGAACATCCTCGAATTGTGGCTCATGTCATGTCCTGACGATCCTCAGGCCTGCCTGAGCGGCGCGGCGATGTACATTGACCGTGACTCATCCTGGTCAGAGGCGCTTGAACTCGCGGAAAAAGGGTTGGAACTGATGGACAGCAGCTGGGTTCCCGTGGGAATGCCTCAGGAAGAATGGCTTCTGACCTGTTTAGCGCTTGAAACAGGATTGAATTTCAGTAAGTGTTTCGCCATGGCCGGTCTCGGTCATGAGCAGAAAGCACTTCAGGATCTGGAAGCTCTCCTTTCACTCACAGTCTATCCTGTAGATGATTTTCACACAGAGGCCTCCCTGCACTGGCTTGCCGGAAGACTTAATCTCAGTATTGGTGACACTCTTCAGGCAAGGAATCATTTCCTTGACGCAGCTGTGCTCGGAGAAGTCCGGAACCGCTGGAGCGGAGAAGCTGTGCTGGAGCTGGACAGTCTTCTGCCGACCGGCGTTACACCCGAAGAATGGGGACGGGAACAAACTGGATATAACGGTCCGATCTTCGAAGATGTAACGGATCTTCTCGGACCGGACAGCCTTGTCATCGGTTCAAGGGTATCCTGGTGTGACTGGAATTCAGACGGGTATCCGGATCTTCTGATCGGACATTCGCTTTACCGGAATATAGAGGGAAATTCCTTCATTGATGTAACGAATGAAGCCGGTCTTGATTCGTGCAGGGGCAATGGCGGAATCTGGGGAGACATCAATCGCGATGGATTTCCTGATCTGGTCACCTCCGGCAATCCGGTTCAGGTATTCATCAGTATAGACGGCGTTCTAGAGGACAGGACTGAAAGGATGGGTATAACCGCTACCGATTCAAGAGTCGAGGGAGTTGCTCTTCTTGACTGGAATGCGGATGGTTGGCTTGATCTGTACCTGGCCAGTTATGAACAGGCAGGTAATATGGGATCAGGAACAAGTGACGCTTTCTACTTCGGCAGTCCTGACGGTTTCATACAGATGGGTGACAGTCTCGGGATGAATCCATTCCTTGATGAACCTCTCTGCGGAAGAGGAGTAAGCCCTTGTGACTTCGACAGGGATGGAAACATTGATATTTTCGTTTCAAACTATCGCCTTCAGGAGAACTTCCTCTGGGAGAACACTTCTGAAGGGGCAACGAACTCAGCTCTGAACAAAGGAGTAGCAGGAACGGATGATGACGGCTGGTGGGGACACACTATCGGCAGTTCGTGGGGAGATTTTGATCGTGATGGAGACTGGGATCTGTTCTCTGCAAACCTTGCTCATCCGAGGTATATAGCTTTTTCCGACATGAGTGAACTGCTGGTAAACGAAGATAATCTCTTTACTGACGAAAGAGGAAATGCGGGGATCATATTCGAGGAAACACATTCAAATCCTGTATGGGGTGATTTCAACAACGACGGATGGCTTGATCTGTTTATTACTTCAATATATTCTGACAGAAGGAGTTTTCTCTATCTGAATCAGGGTGACGGAACCTTCAAGGATGTTACATGGCTCGCAGGCGCCAGAGCATTCAATGGCTGGGGCGCGGCAGCAGCAGATTTCGATCTGGACGGAAAACTCGATCTGATAGTCGGTTCCGGAGATGGCCCGATACTCCTGAGAAATATCACTGAAGAAGGTTACTGCGCAATCGTCAAGGTTAATCCACCTGAAGGTGTAAATCCATCAGGTATCGGATGTACCGTTGAGCTGGAGCAGGACGGGATTATTTACCTCAGGCAGGTTGAGGGTGGCAGCGGAACGACAAGCCAGAACAGCGGATACCTTCACTTCGGACTATCCTCTGGAAACCCATTCTCAATGAAGCTTTTTGTACCGGGCAATCCGGCATCAGTTGCTGAATCGGAAGGCTTGCCGGGATCGGTATCAACTATCGGGCGATGACGGGGTCGGACTTAGAACCCGATGGCTTTGGGGTCAAATCTTTACTCTTGACATTTGACTCAACTGATTACTTAATTTCAAAAAACTTTTCTTCATTTATGGTTCATTCTCCAGCTTGACTTGAAGTCTTTTCCTGATTCTTATGTATTATTTGTCAAGAGTAAAGATTTGACCCTAATTCCCTAATTCCTCAAAGAACATTGACTGGACACGATTGCCGTTAGTATTATAATAAAAGGAAGGAAGTTCTATCTTGCAGGATACGTAGAATTGCCCTTCCGGAAAATACTGCAGCTGGAAAAATGGCAGTCTATCTATGGGGTAGTCAGGAGAATTATCATGATCAAGTATTTGGTGCCTATCCTTCTGTTTGGAATCTGTGCAGCCAATGTCGATATGGCTCCTCTGCACTTCATGGGAAATGACTATCTCTACGTGAGCTGGATAGATGACTCAGGCGATGCAAGGGTAGCCAGATATGAGGAAACCACCCCTGTCGCCGAGGCAACATTCCACGATCATACAGCGGCCTCTGTGGCCATCTGCCTGGATGACACTGACACACCGAACGTAATGCTGATAGCATCCCTGGACACCTTCTGTACCGATACTCTCTACTCTCTGAATTATATCCCTCTTGATGTACAGGATCAGGTGTCTTTCGAATCATTCTACACGGAGTACTCGCAGTACGGTCTTATCAGGCACCACCATTCTCTATATAACGGTCTTATCGCAGGATTTCAGTATACTTGTTTAAGCAGCGGAACCGACTTCTACTGGTTCATGCAGGATTACAGCATCAATTCCGGTCAGATTGATCTTGGTTCGCTCCTCTATGAGGAGACGCCATATCCTCTGGAAGACGCATCGGAACCTTTCCTCAACAGAATGGTTGGACCGGTTACCTGCCAGGGCGGTCGAGCCATATTCGCCACGGACAAGATTATAGGCGGCGGCTGGGGCTACCCGGCATTCACAATGCTTATGACCCTTTCGCACAACCCGCCCATAGACCCTGTTTACCTTCTATGCGATACGCTGACCTCAACCCCTGATACTCTCCCCTGCGACCCATGTGTTATGGCCATGGGCAGCTGCACCGACAGAGGACTGCTCCTCTGGGCGGACGAATGGGGCGCCGTCAATTTCTCCGCCTATAACTGTTCCGAACCTGCTCCGCTCTCCACCGAAGCCTACTCCTGGAGCTCTCCCGCCAACAACAATTCCTGTGCCATGTCATGCAATCCCGTGGACCAGGGTCTGCTTCTGGTCTGGCATAATTCCGGTGAGATAAGATGCAGGCATTTTTTGAATACCTGGAATGATTTCGACCATATTATCCGCACCGGCACTGGTGCTGTATCAGAGGCTAACATCGCCGTTTGCAGTGTGGAAGACGGCTACTGGATCACCTGGCTGGAGGAAGGTTCTGACGGGTATCCTGAGCTGGAATTCGTACCACGGGATTCGATTACTTCAATTGACCCATCTGTTTTCTCTCCGCTTGAATACAATCTCAGAGTATTCCCGAATCCCTTCTCGGAGACACTCAATATCCTGGCTGAAGGTTATGAAGGATCAGCAAGCCTGCGAATTTATGATCTTGCAGATCACCTGTTGCACAGATCTTTATCTTCAGGCAGCAACACGTTCAGCTGGAACTCTGCTGACAGACCTTCTGGAACATACATCGTTACCATTAGTTCGGATGACTTCACTTCATCCAAGAGAGTTGTTCTGATAGATTAAAGCATGGGGACATCGATGATGGGGTCGGACTTAGAACCCGATGTTTACCCAATAGCGTAATGTGGAATAAATTATACATATCCCAGTATATTTACGGAATACCGAATACCGGAATACCATGCGCTCACGTCATTGACCGGGCAATATTATCTGCTGTATTATCAGTTAAGTAAGATATTCGATCAATAGGAAACGTCGTTACGTTTTTCAGATCAATATTTCAGATGGAGCAGTATCCTTTCATGAAGCATGCGTTTACTGTTGATGTCGAAG
>DAOWNO010000302.1 GCA_030642525.1 Candidatus Aegiribacteria sp. | reverse complement strand
CCTGATGATAACATAATTCTCGAATGCGCATCAACTGCCGATGCCGGCTTTATTGTCTCGGGGAATTCCCATCTTCTTCATCTTCGGAAATGGAGAAACATTCAGGTCCTCTCACCCTCCGAATTCATGAAGACTATGGATGATCAGCAAAACACTTGAGTACATATTATTTTTTATATGTGGACTGATTCCGCATTTTCCTGTGAATACATGAAGATCGCTTGCGGAGGATACTGATCTTAATTCTATTAGAATGCTACATAAGCTGTACGATTAGGAGAGTATTTGAATGTCCGATTCCTGGTCGGAAGTAGAGATCAGAACGATAGTCAAGTACTGCTATCCGCATTTCTGACAGACATAGATACGATTAGGGGAGGGAGGGAATAAAGTTCCTACAGATGTTATGGGAGGAAAATCAAAACTCCTTCTCAGAAAATAGTTCTCATACGTAACTAATGGAATCTGTAGCGCTGTCAGCTGGCTCTGATGGATTCCCTCAGCCTCCCCTGCAGGGCTTGCGCATTGAAAGTATAAGTAGCATAGTATGTCCAGCAATAGTGGACATACATGTAAGAAATGTTGATTTATGGATGTTATGACCTGTCTTCGCGAAAAAGTACCGGGAGAAGTCTTCGACTATCAGGTTCTGATGGACTGCCTTTCCCGTTACAGGAAGCCCAGAGATGCGGTAACCAGACTGCTTTCCAGCGGCAGGATAATCCGGATAAAGAAGGGGATATACTCCTTCGGGCAGGCGTACAGAAGGGCTCCCATATCCAGGGAGTACCTTGCCAATCTTATTTATGGACCTTCCTATGTCAGCCTTGATTATGCGCTTTACTACTACGGTATGATACCTGAACGCGTACACTCCCTTACTTCCGTGACCATCAATCGTTCCCGCAGCTTTGATACTCCTGTTGGCCTGTTTTCTTATCGAACGCTGCCTGATTCTAAGTATTCCATTGGAGCCATCCTCGACTCAATCAGCGGCACATCTTTCATGATAGCGTCTCCGGAGAAAGCTCTTGTCGACAAGGTATGGACGGACAGGAGATTCAGCGGAAAGAGGTTATCCGATTATAAAAACTACCTGGCAGATGATTTACGCATTGAGCAAGCCGAACTCGACAGGCTTGATATGGAAGTACTGCGAATCATTGCAGAATCATTTGCTTCCTTGAAAGTGAATAATCTGGTTTCCTTTCTAAGCAGAACGGAGGGTTGATATGCATGACGCAGTTCGCGGAATGCTTGAGAAATACAGCTGCAGAAACAGAGATGACTACATAAATGCCCTCCGGGAGATATTGCAGGAAGTAATCCTTCTGGGGCTGTGGAGGAGCAGGTTCTTCGAGCATGCAGCTTTTTACGGAGGTACAGCCCTCAGAATATTGTATGGCCTTGACAGATTTTCCGAAGACATGGATTTCAGCCTTTTGAAACCGGATACTTCATTCTCTATGAAATCCCGTGGTGAAGCTCTTAAAAGGGAGATAAGCACCTTCGGATTCGATATGAGTTTCCATCCAGCTTATCGGACAGAGCGAAGTACAACCGAATCCGCTTTCTTCAAGGGCAACACACTCACTAACCTTATTGAGATTGAAGCACCGGAGGAACTGCTGAGAGATATTCATCCCAATTCACTCCTCAAGATCAAACTGGAAGTTGATATCGATCCTCCCGGGGGATTCGAAACGGAAACTCAATTCGTTCTCCAGCCGATTCCATTCGCCGTGCGGAGTTACAGACTGCCTGATCTGTTCGCTGGTAAGATCCATGCGATCCTGTACAGAAGGTGGCGGAATCGAGTAAAGGGCCGTGACTGGTATGACATGGTGTGGTACATAGGACATCATCCTGAGATTCGACTGAGTCACCTGGAAGCCAGAATGCGGCAGACAGGCCACTATACTGAAGAAGGAAAACTAACCCTGGAAAGGTTACGGGAACTTCTACTCGATGCAGTGGAGGGGCTGGATGTTGAACAGGCCAGACAGGAAGTGACACCGTTTGTCAGAGACCACCGCGGGCTGGAGATCTGGTCAAAGGAGTTCTTCAGCAGGATAATTGAGCGTATCGTGCCGGTTGACGAAATATCGATATAACTCTACTGCTTGCCTGCGCATTAAGTCGGCATCACTACCTTTACGTCATCCTGGAAGCCGATCCTAAGGAACCATGGAGCGATCTAAATGTTCAGCATTATTTTGTGAAAAATACTGCCATATTTCTTACAGAATCAGTTTGAATACAATTGTGCGGAAAGTTGATAATGAAACTGTTGCAAGAATATTGGTCTGCGGTACAGGTTCTTTCCAAGAGAAGCATTGCTTGACAATGATGAACTGGATTCACCGAAAGAAGGAAGACTGTTCAACCTTGAGTTGAAGTCGAAAACAGACCGAGGTAAGAGAAATCAAAAAGATCTTCGACGAGTACTACCAATGGATCAATGAAACCATGAAAACGGAGAAGGAGGCCCTGAAACAGGCAGAAACGATCCATTTCCGTGCGGCAGCGGCAGAAAGTGCAGTAAATGCTGAAGCAAGTAAAATAAAAATAATCGAATTGATTTAACAACGGAAAGGAATACGATGGAAGAAAAAAAGGAGAAGATCTGCTTTAACTGCAACAGCTATTTTCCCGACACTCTGGATGAACCAACGGAATATGGTATTTGTCTCAATGAAGAGGTTTTCGAACCTTTTCTGGATGAGCTGTTCGAGAACCGGAAGAGCGCGGCCTGCCGGAAACTGGTCGAAGAGAGAAAATACACGGGGGAAAAGAAAGCCTGCGATAACTTTGATGAAATTGAAAGATATGAGATCGACGACGACAGTATTCTGGGAGTAGCGCTGTCTCGATGTATTGAATCCAGCAAACTCGACTCAGAATCAATCGAACACGAAATAGCGATTGAAAAATTCAGCAGGATCGACTGGAAATCAGAGCCGGTTGACCGGTTTGTGGAGCAACTGCGCAGCTCCGATCCTGAAGAGCGGGATTCCGGTATATCAAACCTTGCGGGATTTATCTCGATGGGAAACCGTGAAGCGTTCAATGAACTGTTCAGGCATTTCCGGGAATTGTCACCTCCAGCAACAATTGATGAAGTTCATTTCAAACTGGAAATATTAAGGCATT
>DAOWNO010000036.1 GCA_030642525.1 Candidatus Aegiribacteria sp. | reverse complement strand
GGATATCTGGCGGTGAGTGAAACGATGAAGTATTCAATGAATCGATCTTGTCAGCAGACTCCGGGGAAGCTTATGTTCTTCCAACTGATTCGATCGATTGGGAACGATGGGAAGGGATTCACCAGTGGATAAAACGTGTTCATGGACTTTCTGGAACAGAGAATTCGATTCCCCTATCCTTCTTGCATCAGGTACGGCTGGATTTGGTCTTGAGCTGATGGAACAGGGTTTTCTTGATGGAGCTGCAGCAGTCATATCCAAGGCTACAACCCTAAGGCCTCGCGAGGGGAACCAGCCGCCAAGAATAGTCGAAACAAGATTCGGTCTGCTCAATTCAATAGGGCTCGCGAACCCCGGTGTTGATGAAGTAGTGAAAACATTACTTCCACAGGCAGCAGATCTGCCATGCCCTTTGATAGTAAATGTAGCCGGTGAAACTGTTGAAGAATTTCCGGCAGTCATAGAAAAACTGGAACAGTCCCCGGTCCCCTTCGGATACGAAGTTAATGTATCCTGCCCTAATGTTGCTGCCGGAGGTATAGCCTTCGGAGCTTCACCTGAGACTGTAGAGCGGATTTCATCCCTTGTAAAAAGCGTATCTTCCAGACCTTTCAGTGTAAAACTTACTCCCAACGAAGGCAGCATCACTGAGTCAGCCATGGCTGCAGAAGCAGGAGGGGCGGACTCGGTGACTGTCTGTAATACATTTCTAGGTATGAAGATAGACTGGCAGACAGGAGAAGCGCTTCTGAAACGAAAGGTTGGCGGTTACTCGTCGCCCGCATTGCTTCCATTGACGGTGGCAAGGGTGTTCATAACCAGAGAAGCGGTTGGGATACCGGTTCTTGCGTCGGGTGGTGTCTGCTGTGCCGGGGATATACTTGAACTGCTTGCGGCAGGAGCTGTCATGGTTCAGGTAGGAACATGGCTCATGAGAAGACCGAACGCTGCAAGTGAACTCATGAAAGATATTATTCGGCTTCTGGATGGTGATTCCGACTGAAACTGATAATCTCGCTTATCATGATTTCTTTTCTTCTGTCAGGCTGCGGGTTGCTATCCTCTCCGGTCTACCGTTCGGGTGGTATCTCAGCTTCAGGGGTAGTAGCAGGATTCCGGGCACGTGGTGTTGCTTCTTACTATGGTCCGGGATTTCATGGCAACCTGACCGCGAACGGTGAAACATTCGATATGAATGCCATGACATGTGCTCACCTCACGCTCCCTTTCGACACAGTACTTCGAGTAACCAATCTGGACAATAACCGGCAGGTAACAGTCAGGGTAAACGACAGAGGTCCGTATGTTGGCGGAAGAATAATAGACCTTTCAAAAGGTGCTGCTGAAAGGTTGGGAATGCTCGAAGCGGGCACTGCGAACGTATTGATTAACGTAATTGAATAGGACAAGGATTTCAGTTATGCTGAGGATGGTTGGAAATGAGTGAAACAAGGCTGTACATTGCTATAACCAGCAGGGAGATGGAGAACAGAAAAGCTTTCTTTGAGAAGCTGAAGGGGCTTCAGGTTGGTATGAAAGTCGGGCTTGAGCTGTTTGTTAAAGAGGGTCCGGCACTTGTTCGGGAGATCTCTGAATCCGGATTCCCGCTGTTTCTGGATCTGAAATTCCATGACATTCCTTTCACCGTGGCTGGAGCTGTCAGATCAGCATGCGGATTGAAACCTGAACTTATCAATATCCATGCTTCCGGCGGAGCTGAAATGATGAAGGCTGCTGCCGAGGCAGTGGAGGGAAATACCAGGATTCTGGCAGTAACAGTGCTTACGAGCCTGTCCGAAGAAGATCTGTCATTTCTCGGTTTCAATGGTTCTCCGATTGAACTGGTAACAAAAATGGCTGTCTCTGCGAAAGATGCCGGTCTGGCTGGTGTTGTTTGTTCTCCGGTAGAAGCGGCTGCAGTACGAGAAGCGACCGGACCTGAATTTCTGATAGTAACGCCGGGAATAAGACCTGAGGGAGCAGCGAAGAACGATCAGAAAAGAGTAGCAACACCCGCTGAAGCGATTCTGGCAGGCGCAACTTCGCTGGTTGTCGGAAGACCGGTAACGAAGGCAGATAATCCGCGAAAGGCGGCAATATCCATTCTGGATGAGATTGCTCAGGCTCTGGATAAGCGGTAATTGTTGAAGCGCCCCTGCAGTTTGAGGTTTGCTGCCGTCACAGCTTTTCTCTCTGTCGCTGCGCTTTTCTTTGTTATCCTGGGGATTGATGTGATATCTGCCCGTATTACATTGAAAGCTCTGAGAGAGCTTGACGAAGCCGCTTCGATCAGAAGCGTTAGAACTGCTCCGGAGATACTCATTCTTAATGAAGTTGTCCTTCCAGGAAGAAGCATTGCGATTGACAGACTTATTGTATACTGGAGCGGTAATCCGTTCTTTCCGGAAATTGACAGTCTGCTCGCAGTTGGTGGAACCTGGAGATTGCCTGAGCGTGAAACTGATGCAATCAGGCAGCATCGGACTCGCAAATGCCCACCCGGCAGATTTAATCACATTGAAATCGTACATGATGATGAAACAACAGTTGTGTCCGGAGTATTTTCAGGGAAAGCTCCAGGGGATTCAATGGAGTTCCTGCTTGACAGTGAGTGGGGCAGGGGGACCGGCAACATTCTGTTTGGCCGCGAACGTGACAGCCTTCATGTAGAATGGTTTCAATTCAGACGAATACCGGGGGAACTGTTTGCTCTGCCTGAAATGCTTCAGGGTTTTGAGCTTGAGGGAAACCTTTGCGCGACTTTGAATAATACATTGTCCGCAAGCGGTTTTATCAATGAAGTCAATGGTGATCCGGCTGAGATTCTGTTTACCGTGAATAACACCGGCGGTGAAACTTACGTCAGTCTGTCAACTGATATTGCGACTTTGAGGGAATTTCTGATTTCCCAGGCTGGATCAATGCTTGGTGATATCTACATCGATTTCGTTCCTTCCGGTACCGTATTTCTTGAATTCGTGGAGAGTGATACCATCGGAGTCGCAGTTGATGCCCGGCTTGATTCTGTGAGGATACATTCAACCGTTCTTTCAGATGATACCGTCAATACGATTGTGGAATTACGATTCCGGGGTACAGTGTGCATGAGTTCATTGGAAGTAAATATCGATTCCGGTTCAGCGGTATTCGGGAGCGTTCCGGTCAGCTTTGAAATTACCGGCAGATTTGATCAGCACCCGAGGTTTGATCTGAGATTTTGGAGTGAGGATATTTCCGGTGAAGATCTGATTGAATCCATTCCGGACGAGTTACTGGGCAGACTCACCGGCCTCAGGCTTGGTGGATACGCTTCGTTCGATATACGGCTCATCCTTGACTGGGAAGTACCGGACAGCTCTGATTTTCAGGCTTCAGTTGATGTTTCCGGTTTAAGAGTACTGGCCAGTCCTGTCGCGATAGGTCATCTCAGGCAGGGAGGATCATGTCTGATGCGTGACAGCCGTGGTAGAATGAGAAACATATATCTTGATACTCTCGAAAATCCTGATTTCGTGCCTTTTGATTCACTGCACCCTTCTTTAGAGGGTCTCCTCAAATGTGCGGAGGATGCGACTTTTCGATCTCACAACGGTTTTTGTCTTTATCATATCAGAAATTCGATAAGAGCAAACGTGGAAAGAGGCAGATTCGTTAGAGGGGGATCCACAATTTCCATGCAGCTTGCCCGCAATCTATTCCTGGAAAGAAAAAAGACTTATGCCAGGAAATTGCAGGAAGTCTTCCTGACATGGAGACTCGAAACTTATCTGTCGAAAAACAGAATACTCGAAATATATGCGAATATCGTTGAACTCGGACCGGATGTTTTTGGTTTTCAGGACGCTGCAAGGCATTACTTCGGCGCAGATCTGAAGGAACTTTCCACAAGGCAGGTCGCATTTCTTGTATCCATCCTTCCGGGTCCGGCTCTGTATCATAGATTCCATGTAAATAACAATGTGCCTGATTACTGGGAAGCCTATCTGGACAGACTGATAAACATAGCAGAGGATAGAGATTGGATACATGCTGATTCAGCTGTTAATGCGATAGCGGATTCAATAGTTTTCATTCCCTGCCCGGAGGCTCTTTAACGTTGACAATCAGCACGATTATGAGTATACGCTTGAACAATACTATAACTCGATAACAGGGGGTTGATATGGCCGCAAGAAAAGCTGTCGAATTGAGACACGAGGGCAGAACATATCGAGCTGACAGCAGAGAAACATTTTTCAAATGGGCAAGGGAACACAGGATTTCCAAAGATGACAGTTACAGGGTTGCAGGTGCTGATAAATGGATACCTGTCAGTGCGAACAGTGACCTTGAGAAGCTGCTGGATCCTGATAACTGGTGGAAGATAAAAATGGGGAGTAATACGTACATTTCTCCTGACTGGGACACCATCGTAAAATGGGCAAAGGAAGGACGTCTTTCCACTGAAGTGCAGATAGAAGGACCCAAAACTCCTCCGGGAGGTATTCTGGGCAAGGCATCTCCCGAACTCGCTCAACACCTGCGAGAACTCCTTCCGGAAGAACCGGAAGAAGCTCAGGTTCGCCTCCGGTTTGACGGGAGGACATTCATTCCGGGAAATATCGATACTCTCAGAAGATGGATAAGGGAATCACGGGTTCCTGTGGAAGCAGAGGTATTACTTCCTGGTGAAGAATGGCAATCCGTTTCAGAGTGCGAATATTGTGAGAAAGAACTCTGGCCTGACGCTGCAGTGGAATCAGATGAAAGCGATGTCCCTGCTGTTACGGAAAGCGAGTTTGAACCACCAGAAGCAGGATTGGATCCTGAATCTCCATCAGCTGAAGAGCCTGATAAGAACGGAGAAATAAATTCGCCCGACAGTACTGAGAGTCAGGATCATGTTTCAGAAACCATGGAAGAAACTGATGAAGCTGAAGAGATTCCATACACAATCCGAACGACTTATGGCGAGGATTACACTTTCGTACAACCGCACGATGTCATTTCACTTCTGAAACGCAAACGGATACACAGTTTTGATGAAATAAGTCATCCGGACCTGCCTGACGGCAACATGTCCGTAAGTGAATTCATTGAGGTTTATCATCTGGAAGGCGGATCTTTCCTTGTATTCCTGATTCTTGCCATTGTATTTGGCGCAGCCGGCGCTGCGGCACTTGTCTTTCAGAAGCAGGATGCTCAATGGATGATGATTGGCGGGATTGCTGCTCTTGTCATTGCCTTCATAATGCTTGTGCGGGTAATCTGGAAGAAATAGCATGCAGATCACAGATTTTATCTCCGCCAAAAGAGATGGCAGAGAGGTAAATCGGCAGGATTTTTACGACTTTGCCTCTTCTGTTGCTTCCGGAGAAATTCCTGATTATCAAGTTTCTGCGTGGTTGATGGCTGCTTATCTGAAAGGTCTTTCCACAGCTGAAACCATATCTCTCACTCTTGCAATGAGGGACAGCGGAACAGTCCTTAAATGGAGAAATGGTCTTCCGCTTGCCGATAAACACAGCACAGGCGGAGTCGGTGACAAGATTTCTCTTGTCCTTGCGCCTCTTGCTGCTGCTGCAGGTTTGAGGATACCCATGATAAGCGGAAGAAGCCTGGGTCATACAGGGGGAACACTTGATAAGCTTGAGTCGATTCCGGGAATGAATGTTAATATTGAAATGGAGCGATTTGTGAGGCTGGTGGAGGAGAACGGAGTAGCAATGACAGGTCAATCGGATGATCTGGCTCCAGCAGATAGAAGGCTCTACGCTTTGAGAGACACTACAGCTACGGTCACATCCATTCCTCTCATTTGCGCCAGTATACTCAGTAAGAAACTTGCTGAGAATACGGATTTTCTGGTTTTTGATGTCAAGATTGGCAGTGGAGCTTTCATGAAAACCGAAAAGCAGGGAACAGAACTTGCACTGGCTCTTAAGGACACCGCGAAAGAGGCTGGTGTACAGGTTGAAGCATTTCTCACAGGAATGGATTTTCCGCTCGGTTTGAAGACCGGTAATGCTCTGGAGGTTCAGGAAACTCTTGAAGTTCTCAGAGGAGAGGGGCCTCAGGATGTTCGTGAATTATCGATTCGTCTTACTGCTTCCATGCTTATGAAGGCGTATCCGGAAAAATACCCGGTATTATCGGATGCTGTTGAATACTGCGGAAGAATTCTTGACAATGGAAATGCATTTGCCAGATTCATTCTCATGATCGAAGAGCAGGGGGGAGATATCAGTGCTTTTGAATTACTTCCGGAGGCTCCGGTGAAATTTGAAATCGCTGCCGGACGATCAGGTTTCTGGAATGGTGTCGATGCCCTGGTACTTGGTGAGGTTGTGCGCGGTCTTGGCGGCGGCAGATACAGGGTTGATCAGGAAATTAATCCGAGTGCAGGATGGGAACAGATTATTCCCGGTGGAACTGATATCAGGAATGGAGAGATTCTCGGACTGGTTCACGCTTCCGATCAGAAATCCGCATATAATGCATCTCTTTCGATAATAAAAGCTTTTGTTTGGGATCAATCAATTCAACCTCTTGTCAGGAAAGTGGTATGAATATGTTGCCGAATCTGGATCTGAGTACGTTGCCACGGATACTTAATGAAGCTGGAATTCTATCCGACGATGGACTTGAACGTTTTGCCAGATATGATGATGTTACTGATAAAAATACTCTTAAAATCCTGGTTGATCGGGGTCTTGTTCCGGAAGAATTGCTCTATACTTTTCTGGCAAAGATGCTCGGACTGCCCTACAAGGTTCTTGACCCGCTTGAACTTGATTATCAGGTGGTAACCGAGCTGCTTCCAGGAGCGTATGCTCAGAAGCATCATCTTGTTATTTTCGGAGAATACGACAACGTATTAATGGTAGCAACGAGCAATTTGACAAATCCAAGATCTCTTGAAGATCTTGTTCATCAGCTCGGCCACGATCTTGAACTCTACGTTGGAAGGCCATCCGAAATAGCAAGAGTGATCCGGCAGTTTTACGGATTGCACGGTTCGATAAAGGCTGCTGTCAAAGAGATGGATTCGAAAGAAGGTATTGATCTCGGCAATCTCGAGAGATACGTTTCCAGCGAGACTTCAAAGAGAGTTGAACCCACTGACAGTCCGATTGTGAATGCTGTCAATCATCTTCTTCACTACGCTTTCGAGGAACGTGCCAGCGATATACATCTTGAACCGCACAGAGAAGGTACAGTAGTAAGGCTCCGGATTGACGGAGTCCTGCACGACATCTACAAAATTCCCAAGAAACTGCATTTGCCGATCCTTTCCCGAATAAAAATGATTGCAGGGCTTAACATCGCCGAAAAAAGAAGACCTCAGGACGGCAGAATCAGAACTCATTTTGAGGGGAAACCGGTTGAAATAAGAGCATCCACAGTTCCTGTTGCTTTTGGTGAGAAAATAGTACTGAGAATCCTCGATCCCTCTATGCTTATGCAGGATCTCGCGATGCTTGGCTTTACAAAAACCGATTTAGTCAGGTACAGAAAAGCTATTGAGAGGCCAAACGGGCTGGTTCTTGTTACCGGCCCAACTGGAAGTGGAAAGACAACAACTCTTTATTCCTCACTGATAACACTGGCCACAAAAGAGAAGAACATAACCACAATCGAGGATCCAATTGAATTCGTTACAAACGAGTTCAATCAGATTGCAGTTCAACCCGCTGTTGATCTGACTTTTTCCACTGCCTTGAAATACATTCTCAGGCAGGATCCTGACATTATCATGGTCGGGGAAATACGGGACAAGGAAACAGCCCGAAGCGCAATCAGGTGCGCGCTTACCGGTCATCTGGTTCTGAGTACTCTCCATACAAACGATTCGATTTCGGCTGCCATCAGGCTGATTGATATGGGTATAGAGCCGTATCTTCTTTCGACAACACTTATCGCGGTAATAGCTCAAAGGCTTGTTCGGAAAATATGTAATAAATGCTCTGAGGAGTACACGCCGTCAAAGCTGATAAGGGAATCAATCGGCCTGGAAAGTGGTGTTGACCTTAAACGGGGCAAGGGCTGCCGGAATTGCCGCGGTACCGGATACCATGGGCGTGTGGCTGTATTCGAAGTTCTTGAGATGACTGAAAAAATACGATCGTCAATCGCAAGAATGGCAACAATAGATGATATCAGGAGAATCGCTGTCAGCCAGGGAATGACCACACTTCGTGATAACGCTTTATCACAGGTCCGCCTTGGTATTACTACTCCGGAAGAGATGTTGAAAATTACATTGGGGGTTGAATGAAACCGCGCGGAATAATATTTGTTCTGATTTTAACCGGTCTTCTCATTTCCTGCGGTGAAGAGCCGGTTCATGAAAACGCTGTCCCTGACGAAAACATAACCGTGCATGTGTCTGATTCTGTAATAGTATTGCCGGATGCTCCCATGGAAGTGGCGCTGAAATTCACGAACATGCTGGGAATGAACGATCCAGAGTGTTTTGAATTTCTTTCCGCGGGTTTTTCTGATTCTCTTCCCATTGACAGCCTGTCTCCTCAACAGATTTTCGGGAGATGGAGGGCTTTTGACGCGGGAGGCCGTCTTACTTCCATTCAGGAAAGTTTCGATGAAATACGAACATCTTATTATTGCACAATAAGAAGAATGGAAAAACCTGCGATAAATCGGATTGATTTTCTTTTATCAGATGACAGATGGTTAATCGATGGATTTGGCATTGAACTGCCTCCGGAAAAGGAAGATTCGCTTACAATTGAGCAGATTGCTGATCTTGTGCTTCAGTATCCGGATGTACGCACCGAAATCCGGATTGTCAGGATGTTATACGATGATTGTATGATAGATTCTGTTCAGAGCTTTACATCTCTGAATGCTGCTGTTCAGTCCGGAACCGATTTCCAGGATTTCATACTGGACCTGCAGCCGGAAAGCTATTCACTCATAGCTTTAAGTAATATCAGAAGAGCAGGGAAGATGCAGATTATCAAGGATAGATCTGAAATTCGATTTATTGATATTCCCTCTGACCTCGCAATACTTGTAAACATCTGGAGAGAAATGTCTTACATCTCCAAGTCTGTTTTGAAAACTCGTCATGAAGCGCTTCAGGATCTCTATTCGACAGGAATCTGGATTGAACCTGATATTGAGCGGGAAGTTGAGCGGCTGGCCGGTTTCCGGGATTTCTTCCTGTCTGTCAGTAACATTGTTGAAGCTCGTGACTCGCTCTCTCGAACCTACCGGGTTGTGCTTACAACGGGGACAAATGAGCCGCTGGCTCAGGTTATTATTGACCTGGACCCACATCAGCTGGAACAGAAATTGGAAAATGAAGTAGGATTACAGATATGGAGAGCTCTTGCTGTTGAGATGAACGGTGATAATGATCCGGAGCGAGTTATCTACTGGGCCGGGAACCTGTTCCTTTTCCAGGGCATACCCTCCGGTTACAGACTTGTCTGGAGAACCTACGAAAATTATGAGAGTGATTATCATCCGGAATTCGTGTCTCAGCCTTCGGGCAGGGAAGGATGCCGCGAAATAGTTTTTACGGGCAATGATGGCAGATACACCTATTTCCTTGGTTACAATGATTCCGGGGAGCCTCTTTTCAGAAGAATAAGTTCCTTTGATGATACTATCGAACTGGAGGAATGAAAAAGGAATGAATAAGAAACTGATAGCTGTTCTTTACTGGCTATCTCTGGCTTTCATTATTGGTATTTTCTTCAGTACCGGATTTGCGCTCCGGGCTTACGGGGATTGCAGTTCCGCTTTCGCCAGTGCGAGAGGTAACCTCCTTGTCGCCGGACTCAGAGGGCATGAGCCTGCCGCTGCCACTCAGATATATGACAGCAGAGATAATCTCATGGCCACTGCGTGTGTTGAGAACAGGTATCCCATTACACTGGAAGAAGTTTCACCCTGGGTAATCAACAGTTTCATTGCCACTGAAGATAGAACGTTTTACGAGCATAATGGTATCAGCATCAGAGGGATTATCAGAGCTGCCTGGGTTAATATCACAACCGGTTCCCGCCAGGGCGCGAGCACAATAACTCAGCAGCTTGCAAGAGGGCTGTTTCTTGTTCCTGATCAGACTGTACAGAGGAAAATCCAGGAAGCGTTCATCGCGATGGAAATCGAACGGCAGTTCAGCAAGAACGAGATTCTCGAAATGTACCTCAATCAGATCTATTTCGGATCCGGAGCTTATGGAATTGAAGCCGCCGCAAGAACCTATTTTGGTGGGATCGCATCGGCTGAGCTGTCACTTGCACAGGCTGCCATGCTGGTGCGGATGGTTAAGAATCCCAGCGGATTCAATCCACTTCGAAATCCAGACAGATGCCTTTCTCAGAGAAATATCGCTCTTCGTGTTATGACCAGCGAAGGATACATAACACGGGATCAAGCGGAAGAAGCTATTTCAACTCCTTTAGCCCTTGATATCCATCGTCCTGAAGTTGAACAGGAATGGACATATTTCTCCGAGTACATCAGAAAATATCTCGTTAACCGATACGGATGGTCTGCTGTCTATGAACAGGGGCTTCGAGTTCATACAACACTCGACCCTGACATTCAGATACTTGCTGAACAGGCTCTTGACAGTGTTCTGACCTCAATGGAACCGGTGTGGGATTCTTC
>DAOWNO010000202.1 GCA_030642525.1 Candidatus Aegiribacteria sp. | reverse complement strand
CTTACAATTCTGGTCACAAGAGAGGGTACGAGCGTAACTGTGATAGACAACGCAAGGGACGCGGTTCCCGGATCCTGGAGCTGGGGACAGAGGCTTTTCTTCAATGAAGATGGTGAACGGGCCAGCCTTACCGGACAGCGAATTTCGGATTTCAGGATTGATTACGCGAACAGCGGAGGAGACCCCTCGGAGATTACCGATGAGAGCAACCTCAATATGGTTTTATTGATACAGATTCCCCTGAAGCAGAGAAACCCTCAGGGTACGTATTTCGATGATATATGCTGCGAATCTCCATGCGTAACACTTTGTGGAGCAGGTGAGTTCAACAGCCGCAGATCAGACGTTGAAGCAGCCGTTATCGGCCACGGGGAACTGGAAGGTCCCTTCACGGAAATAGATGATCTTGAGATCCGCAGAGATCCTCAATTCCCTATCAGAGTTACAGTACAGTTCTACAAGGCAACTTCCAACGGGATCGCCTCTCAGAATGATATCGATGAAATTGCCGAAGAGATACAGAAGGTATACGATCAGGGCTCCTATGTCGGCTCCCTTGTGGTACCCGACCCGGGGTCCTACAGACCTACCGACTGGGACAGGGCATCCGTACCCAGAAGACTGAACAGATACTGGAGCCGGGTAAGAAACAATTACCTCGGATGGATAGGACGAAGAGACCTTATCAACTGAACAATTGGGGGCCGGGCCTGACATCTAAACATTTACCAACGCTAACGGGGACATGCAACTCTATGCGTGTCCCCGCATTCAATGTTTAGATGTCAGGCCCGGCCCCCTTTGCACCTTGGAGACTCTGCACCTTTCTTCTAGATTACCCGAATGATGAAAAGAACATCTGAACGAAAGCACTGGGACGATTTCTGGAGAAGGGATCGTGACCTTGACGAGATCTATGACAACGATGGACGTATTCCCGTGGAGATCCTCAAACGGATGGATGTTAAGGGATTGGTTGTAATGGAAGTCGGGGCAGCAACCGCAAGGGACAGCGTGGCTCTGGCTTTGGATGGAGCCGTTTCGATAGCTCTTGACTACTCCGATGAAGCTCTCAGGCTTGCTCATCTGGCAGCTCAAAGGGCTGGAGCAACTCTTTTTCTCGTCTGCGGAGATGCACTGGCGCTTCCATTCAGAGATTGTTCTCTTGATCTGGTGTTTCATCAGGGTGTACTTGAACATTTCCGCGATCCTGCGCTGCTCCTGAATGAAAACGCAAGAGTGCTTAAGAAGGGCGGTACTGTACTGGTTGATGTTCCTCAGACACTTCATGTCTATACGGTAATCAAGAAAATACTGATAGTTTTCAACGCATGGTTCGCCGGGTGGGAAACCCAGTTCACTCCGAGAAGCCTCTCAAAACTGCTGAAGGAAGCGGGACTTGAACCCACCGGTATCTACGGAAGATTCTTCACGCCATCTCTCGTATACAGAATGTTCAGAGAGATTCTACTGAAAACGGGAATAAAAATTCCTTTAAAGCCTGTTCTGATTCCACCTGTTCACAGAATCAGAAAAAGAATCAGAAAATGTATTGAGAATTCCTCGCTCGGTCCTAACCTTGGTTACATAATCGGGACATTCGCGGTAAAAAAGAAAGACAGCAGCTGACATGCGCCTTCTTGCGCTTAACTGGCGAGATCTCAGAAACCCTGAGACAGGCGGAGCGGAGATACATCTCCATGAGATTCTCAGAAGAGCGGTGAGAGAGGGACATGAGGTTACTCAGATTTCCCAGGCTGTTCGGGGTCTCCCTTCCGAGGAGATCATGGACGGCGTTCGCATACTCCGCCATGGAAGAAGAAATACTTTCAATTTCACTCTCAGAAAATTCGCTCTGTCCCTCGATATCGCGGCTAATTATGACCTTGTGATAGAGGATCTCTGCAAGATCCCTCTCTACAGTCCGAGATGGTCTCCCGTTCCTGTCCTTACGATTGTACCGCACCTCTTCGGCACTACCGCTTACCGTGAAGTGTCCTTGCCGCTTGCTCTCTACGTCAACTTCATGGAATCATTCATTCCGAAAGTCTATCGCGGAAGCTTTTTCATAGCCATTTCTGATTCCACGAAGAATGATCTTGTCAGAAGAGGTTTGGATACCGGAAGAATATCCGTCATTCCCTGCGGGATCGATACTGACTTCTACTCACCCGGTGAACATGCCCCTGAGCCGGGAAGATTCCTCTATGTGGGAAGGCTGAAAAAATACAAAGGCGTGCAGCTCATACTCGCAGCTCTCGCGCTCCTCCGCGAGGAAGGAAGAGACTATACTCTAACTGTACTGGGTTCAGGGGATTACGAAAGTGAATTGAAGAAACTCTCAAAAAGATTGAATCTTGATGATAAGGTGACTTTTGAAGGGTTTGTGACACAGGAACGCAAACTTTACTGGCTGAGAAAAACCTGGGCCGCGGTATTCGCGTCGGAAAAGGAGGGCTGGGGACTGACTGTCATCGAAGCAAACGCCTGCGGGACACCGGTAATCGCAAGCGACAGCGACGGCCTCAGAGACTCTGTCCGTAATGGTGAAACAGGGCTGCTGGTTCCTCACGGAAACATAGAAAAACTTGCGGCAGCAATGGATAAACTCGCCGGAGACAGAACCCTGCGGGAAAAGCTTGCAGAACAAGGGTTAGAATGGGCAGATGGATTCAACTGGGACAGCACTGCCAGCAGAGTAATCAAAATCATGAAACAAATTAAATAGTGACAGGCGCTATTTAATCTGTAGTTTCTGTTAAATATACTTACTATATCGTCCTAAATACTATGATAGCAATAATATATAAGAAATAGTATCTTTGCATCTGTACACATGTAATATGCATTTGTAGTACTTGACATGCATGAGAGTAAGCAGTAGTATATACACATGTATGTAGACATAATACCAAACAGGAGCTCGCCTCCAGCAGTATTGCTTCGTGAGGCTTACAGAAAAAACGGGAAATCTGCCAAGAGAACAATTGGCAACATTTCTCATTTACCAATGGAAGATGTCCTTGCTCTGAAAAAGTTTCTCGGCAAGAAGAAGGAAGAGCAACGGGAGATTCTTTTTGACGGCATGAAATTCAAGATTGAGCGATCTCTGCCTCATGGCCATGTGAAGGCGGTGCTTGGTACTCTCAAAAAGCTGGGACTGGATAAAATGATTTATTCCAGGCGTTGCCGGGAGAGAGATATAATTGTGGCATTGATTGTCGAGCGACTCATTCATCCCGGCTCAAAGCTTGCCACCACACGAACCTGGGGTACATCAACGCTGGCTGAAGACCTGGATCTCACTGATGTTGGTCTGGACGAGGTTTATTCAGCTCTTGCCTGGTTCTTCAATCGTAAATCAAGGATGGAGAATAAGCTTGCAGCCGCTCATTTGAGCGAAGGGGGAATGGCGCTCTACGATCTTTCCAGCAGTTCATATTACGGTAAAACGTGTTCACTTGCAACATTCGCCCGTGGCAAAAAGGGAAGGAAGAAGGGTATACCCTGCATAGCATACGGAGTAATGACAGATCCGGACGGCAGACCGGTGGCAGTGGATACCTATCCTGGCAATACTGGTGATCCGGCAACTGTAATTGATCAGGCGGTAAAACTTCAGATACTATTCGGGTTGTCTCGAGTGATTCTCGTTGCGGATCGTGGAATGCTTACAAACAGCCAGATTGAGAATTTGAAGAAGTACCCCGGCATAGGCTGGATAACTGCGATGAAGACATTTCACCTGCGCGGTCTTGTGGAGTCGGGAGATCTTCAGATGTCCCTGTTCGATGATCAGAATCTTGCTGAGATCAGTTCTTCTCTTTACCCCGGCGAGCGACTTGTTGCCTGCTTCAATCCCTTATTACAGCAAAGGCGGTGTGCCAAGCGTCAGGAATTAATTAAGTCTACGGCAAAGCAGCTTGAGATGCTTGAGCGCGAGGTAGGCAGTCGAACAAAGAAACCTCTCAAGAAGGAAGAGATCGGGGTAAAAGCAGGCAAAAAGCTCAGCAAATACAAAGTTGCCAAGCATTTTGAGCTCAAGATAGGAGACGGTTCCTTTTCATGGAGCCTCAGGGAAGAGACTATTGAGCGAGAAGCCCAGCTGGACGGGATTTACATTATTCGTACAAGTGAACCGGAGGAAGATGTATCGGCTGAAGATATAGTCAGGAATTACAAGCGTCTTACCATGGTTGAGCGGGTCTTTCGCAGCATGAAAGGTCTTGATCTCCTGGTGCAACCCATCTACCTGAGCCTGGAAGATCATGTAACTGCTCACATTTCCATCTGCATGCTTGCTTATTATGTTGAATGGCATCTCCGTCAGTCTCTTGCACCCGTTCTGTTTACTGACGAGGAGCTTGAGGCTGCAAGAAGAACTCGTGATCCGGTTAAGCCCGCAGAGGCATCTGACTCTGCCAAGAAAAAGAAGATTACGAAACAAAGCGAAGATGGTATGCCATTGCATAGTCTTTCCACCCTGCTGACAGATCTCGGAACCTTATGCAGCAACAAATGCAGGATGGATGAATTTGCCGCGGCGGATGTAACGATAAATCGCTTTACCGAAGCTACGCCCTT
>DAOWNO010000035.1 GCA_030642525.1 Candidatus Aegiribacteria sp. | reverse complement strand
CTGTTCACACAGGAACCAATTCGATAATCAGTCTGATTCTCCTGCAGCTGTTCCTGGTTTTATGCTTTGCGGGAAGCAGTGAGGGATATGGATATCATGATGCTCTTAATTTGGGCAACAGCATTGATGTCATCAGTATAAAATCGGCAGCCTTGGTTGGCATCAGAGTCTTTGGTTCAGATGGACCTGCTGCTCTGTTCATAAATCCGGCTTCTCTTCACAGCATTAACCGATTTGAAGGATCGATTTCCTCATCTGCGATTGCGTGGACAGAGGAAGTTATTGACAGCACAAGCGTAATACAACGCTCCAATCAGGGTCTGGGCTCGCTATCCGGAGCGATTGCGTTTCGTGTCGGATCGGATATTGTTCTTTCCGGCGGCCTTGCAAAGGTATCCGATCACCAGTACAATGGTACACACTATATGCCCGATGATCCTTCTTATCCGGGTATTGCAATAGTTGAAATACTTGAGGCTTCAGGTGGTCTATGGGAAGCTCTGGGCGGTATGTCATGGAGTCTGAAAGATAATTTAACCGTTGGGCTGTCGACCGGAATGAGATTCGGCAAAGTCGAATACAGTTACATGTGGGATTTTTACTTCACTCCCGAATTAGACTCAGTATCCAACTGGAGCTGGGAAGACAGTGATTTCTGTTACCATGCCGGAATTCTTTTTGGTGACGAGGCTACAGGAATGGGCGCATCTTATACATCCGGATCGGATCATTACCAATCTCGTATTTCCATAGCAGGAAGAGCGAGGGCTGAACATATACACAATATCAGAATGGGTTTCGAGGGTGAAGTTATCAGTATTTTTGAAGACAATTATTTCAACGGCAAACTGTCTCTGGAAGTTCCTGTCCGGAACGACGTTAACCTGTTCACCGGAGTCGGTTTCTACGAGGGCGAGAATATGAACCGCGTGGGAACCGCATTTTCTGTGGGCGGGAATTACACCTGCGACTGCATTATTTTTGAGTGTGCTATGTTTCACAGCGGAAGATCCCGGAAAAGTACATCTTTCCCGAAAGAGTATTCTGATTACGTTGATGATTCCTGGACACAATTCTGTTTCGGCCTGACTTATATACGTTAAAGCGTGGTTGCAGTAAGAATGAATAAAGGATCCAAATACTCCCGGCCTTCCGGCGGGTGGGTGAGAATTGCCTGGACACCGGATTCAGGAGTTGTACTTGTATCCGGAGACAGTGCCGGAATACTTGGAGTTTCCGCCAGAAGGCTGATAAATTCTCCGGACCCACTGACTCTATTGCCTGCAGAAGTAGCAGGCATTCTTTCCAGCGGGTTGCCAGAAGCTCCTGTTCAGATATCCACTTCATCATTCACAGGAACTGTATGTACTGAAAATGACCGTGCCGAAATACTGCTGTTCGATACGCCGGATCTTCAGGACGGCGGCAATATCATGCTTGATGAACTTGGAGCCGGTGTTGTTGTTACCGACAGAACCGGGAATATCGTTCTCTGGAACAAAGCTATGACCAGCATCTTCAGAATTTCCAAACAGCATGTTATGGGTAAGCAGCTTCAGGATGTGCTGACCTCTCCGATTCTCTATTCATGGGATAACGTTATTCAGATGGTTCTTGACGGTAAGCAGATCAGAGTTGAATGCCATCTTGACGGCCAGAGGAGAGTTGACAGCACTTTCTCCCCCGGAGGACCAGGAGTTATTGGAACCTGTTTTGAGACAACCGAGAGTTTTCAGGCAGAAAACCGTCTGAGAACAAGCAGAAAGATGAATCAGGCTTACTTTCATTCAGTTAGTACGGGATTGGTACTGTTTGACAAGGATTATCGGATACTCGTTGCTAACCGCGCATTTGGCCGGATGTTCGGGCTTGTTGAGAATCTTCTGGGTATTCATCTGAATGAGATCCTTCCGAGGGAGAGTTTTGCCATTGTAGAAGATCAGACCAGAACCCTTTTCGATGGTCAAGGCAATAAAGAGAATGAAATGGCAAGGATAGTCAGATTTGCTCTTCCGGATGAAACCAGAAGGGTCATTTCACAGAATATCAAACCTATTGCAGAGGAATCCGGAGCTGTTTTCTATGCTGTCGGGATTTTTGAGGATGTATCAGAGAAATCGATCCTGTTTGAGAAGTACAATACCTACCAGAACAATATCAAGGAGATAAACACGCTTGCATCGATATACTTCTCCGATCAATCTGACAATCTGGACAGGATAGCTGAAGTCCTGCAGAAATGTTTTTCTGCAAAAGCGGTTGCGGTCTATATTTCAGATGCTCTGGGTGATACTGTACTTGCAGGAAAAACTGCAAAATGGCCTGAGGATGTTCCCGGATCATTTTCCGACCTGCGCCTTGCCTCTTTTATGATTGAATCGCATTCCAAGTATCAGCTCAATGGAGACGAGTTGGGAGTCCTTAATTCATGGTTCGGGAGTTGTTTCATATTTCCAATTGAATCGGATGAAAAGAACTATGGTTACATCATTGCAGCTGATATTGAGAATACGGCTGGATCAGAGGTATTCTCGCTTGCGGAAACATCAACACAGATACTTGAGCTTTTATTGAGTTCCGTTGATAAAACAACTGAAATTGAACATCTGGATCTTCTGCTGAATAGACAGAGTAAACTTGCCGGCAACATTATCACTGCCCTCGATATCCCGGTTGCGGTTTTCAGAATCGACTGGTCTGTCATTCTCTGGAATGATCCGATGGAAGCACTTACCGGGGTGTCTTTTGATCTTGCAACGAGCAGGACTGAATTAGCTGCAAGTATTCTGTTTGATGATATCGGTGGAATAGCCGCGGTACAGAGGATTGCCCGGAATGGAGCTTCAGAGTATCCTGAATCGTGGGAAGTTACGAATCAGAATGGAACCAAAACGAGGTGCGCATGGCGCCTTTCAAGAGCTGAATCAGTGGAAGGCGGAAATCTTGAACCTGTTTTGATTGTTTCCGGAATCAAGTCTGATGACATTTACAGTATACAGACAGCGAAGAAGGCAGCTGATATGTATACAGCCCTCAGCAGAGGAACATCTTCATTGCTTTCCGCCTCAGACAGAACGAAGGTTGTGGAAGCTGCGGCAACTGCTTTTCTTGAGATATCCGGTGCATCCAGGATTACTCTGAGCATTCGAGGAATAAATACCATCACAAGAACGTCGTACGATCCCAAATCAGACGATATAGTATCTCATCGCTGGAAACTGGCTATTGAGACTGATACAGACTCAATCGGAGAGTGTTTGTTTCAGGGAGGTAAAGAATACTCCGCTCTGAATGATTTTGCGAGAAATGTTGCCAGAACATGTAGCGAACTTGAAAAAACAGCTGTCGGGCGGCGCTTTGCTTTCATTGCGGAAAAGGCAGCTGGACAATTCCTTATTACAAACAGCAGCGGTAGAATTCTGCTCTCGACCTGGATCCAGATTACAGATAGCATTGTTTCAAACAGATCAGTGTATGATGTATTCAAAGGTTCAGACTGGATGTATCTTGATTCAATGATGCTGGGTATACTCAAGATCGGCCGATTGAATATGCTTCTGAAAACCGAAAAAGGAGAAAATCTGCAGGTTGCTGCAGTAGCTCTTAATGGACTTGACGCAGAACCGATTATTATCTGGTGGCCTGTATCTGAGCCATCATATCTTTCTCAGCTTGAATATCTTGAAAAAAGTGAAGGTGCTGCTTACGCGCTTCTTGACGTGCTTGATGATCTCTCTACTTCAATCGGCAGGGGCTTTATTCGGATAAAGGAAGTTCTGAATCCAGGTCACCCTGTCGCTGCTGTTCTTAATACCGCCAGATATGCTTTTGAGGGTTTGACCAAGGATTATCTGTATCTTCGGTTGCTCCAGAATGTATGGAATTATGTGCCTGAGCAGATAGATCCTGAGTTGTTCCTGGACAAAATCAAATCAGCGTTTCTGGAGAATGGATTACTGCCTCCGAACATATCCATATCGGGTGAATTGTATGATATCTGCGGCAATATTGACCTCCTCTGGAAAGTGATATCACAGCTGTGCTATGTTGTCTGTCCGAGCAGTAATCCGGTTTTTAACATATCACTTGTCAACAGGAGAGAAATCAAGGAACCGGCTGATCTCAATAAAGGAACGGAGCTGTTCATCAGAATAAACATGCGGTGTTCGGACGGAAGAGTGCTTTCAGGAATATCGGATGATTCTTCTGATATCAGTACTCCATTTGATTTCAGCAGCGGATTGACCCCGGCTTCTGAAGTATTTCTTATTTCCCTGATACTGAGACTCTCCGGAGGAGCTCTCAAACCGGATGATGGTTTTTCATCGCTTACTATTCTGTTGCCCTGCTGGAAATGATATTCAACCAGGGTATACTTTACTGTTGAAGTGTTTATCTTCATACTAGCATCTTGTCCGATAATGTGCATTGAGCAGAATAGGCTCGCAGCTTTGAACGAATACTCGGAGATTTGAGGAGAATACTGGATGTATTTTCTGATAATATGCGGGTATTATAGCCAGCTGTGTGTTTTTTATGCCGATGCTTCATTGTCGGACATGCTACTAGCGATTCGTATAAGATTGCTGTAACATTCATGGAGGACTGACATTGGATCCCTACGATTTCAGAGAACTTGAGGAGAAGTGGAAACCTTTCTGGGAAAAGATGAGTCTCTACAAAACCGGAACTGATCCTGAGAGAGAATCATTTTACTGCCTTGACTACTTTCCTTATCCGTCCGGTGCCGGGCTGTCTGTAGGCCATTGCAAGAACTACATCCCGACAGATGTCATCTGCCGCAAGAAACGCATGGATGGATTCAATGTCCTTCATCCGATGGGATGGGACGCTTTCGGACAGCCTGCGGAGGAGTACGCTATAAAGACCGGTACTCATCCAGCGGAAGTGACCAGGATAAACTCCGACACCTACCGAAGGCAGTTCAAACTCATTGAAGCGAGTTACGACTGGGATCGTGAGATCAACTCCAGTGATCCGGGTTACTACAGGTGGACCCAGTACTTCTTTAACCTTCTCTTCGATAGAGGTCTCGCATACGAGGCGGAAAGCGACCAGATGTGGTGTCCGAACTGCAGGATAGTCCTCTCAAACGAAGAAGCTGCCGGTGGTATCTGCTGGCGTTGTGACGGAGAAGTTACCAGGAAGAAGCTGAAGCAATGGTTCTTCAGAATCACAGAATATGCTGACAGGCTCCTCGAAGACCTTGATGATCTCGACTGGCCGGAGGGCATCAAGGCCATGCAGAAAAACTGGATCGGCAGATCAGAAGGCGCTTCCGTCATCTTCATGGTTAAGAACCCCCTCACACCGGGTGAGCCAATAGAACTTTCCGTATACACAACCAGACTGGACACCATCTTCGGGGCTACTTTCTGCGTTCTTGCACCTGAGCATCCGGATGTGGAAAAGATGACCGCTCCGGAAAAACATGATGAGGTTATGGCCTATGTCAGTAAGGCCATGTCAAGAAACGATGTTGAGAGGAAAGCGGACGCTGATAAGGAGAAAACAGGAGTCTTCACAGGCTGCTTCGCGATCAACCCGTACAATGGAAAAGAAATACCTCTCTATGTCTCTGATTATGTACTTGCCGGATACGGGACCGCGGCAATCATGGCTGTACCGGCACATGATGAAAGGGATCACGCATTTGCCAGAAAATTCGGTATACCGATCATTGAAGTTATAGCACCTGATGGTATACCGCAGGGAGTTGAGGAAGAGGCTACCGTCGCTGACGGCCAGCTTCTCAACAGTGGAGATTTCTCCGGACTTGATTCAGATGAAGCCAGAATCAGGATGGCGGCATACGCTGCTTCGAAAGGTATCGGAAAAGCGGAGGTCCGCTACAGGATAAGAGACTGGCTCGTATCGAGACAGCGATACTGGGGAGCCCCCATTCCGATTATCCACTGCGATAAATGCGGATCTGTTCCGGACAGGGATCTTCCTGTAGAGCTTCCGGAAATGGAGAACTTCGAACCGGATGATACAGGCAGATCACCCCTTGCAAGGATTGAGGAATGGGTAAACACGATCTGTCCCCTCTGCGGAGGTCCGGCCCAGAGAGATACAGATACTATGGCCGGATTCGTCTGCTCCTCATGGTACTTCCTGAGGTTTGCCTCTCCTTTTGAAACCGGGAGACCGTTTGACCCTGAAGCCGTGAAGTACTGGCTGCCTGTAGATCTTTACGTCGGTGGAGCGGAACACGCTGTCATGCATCTCATCTACGCCAGATTCTGGACCAAGGTTATGTATGACGAGGGTATGCTTGATTTCACGGAACCTTTCTCGGTTCTCAAGAATCAGGGAATGATACTGGGAGCAGACGGACAGAAGATGTCCAAGTCCAAGGGCAATATCGTTACACCTGATGAAATAGTTGAGAAATTCGGAGCTCACGCTCTGAGACTCTACATACTTTTCATGGGGCCTTTCGAGGCTGAACTCGGATGGAGCGAAGACGGTATTGCCGGTACTTACAGGTTCCTCAAACGGGTCTGGTCCGTTGTCCATGAAACGACAGATCCTGAGAAAAGACCGGCTGATGAGGATTTTGCCGATGAACTCCGATACCAGCTTGCTAAAACGCTGAAGAAAGTTTCAGAAGACATTGACAGCTTCGATTTCAATACTGGTGTTGCGGCTCTGATGGAATTCGTGAACTTCTTATCCGCAAACAGAGAAAAGGCTGGAGCAGCAGCAGATCTCTGGAGGAAAGCCATCCGTGAACTCATTGTAGTTATGTCTCCGATGACACCGTTCATATGCGAGGAACTCTGGCACAGAATGAAATTCCAGGGCAAAACTGTTGTTACGCAGCAATGGCCCGCATGGAACGAGGAGGATCTGATTCTCGACACCGTCGAGATGGTCGTTCAGGTTAAGGGAAAAATCCGAGCCAGGATTACTCTCCCCGCATGTGCTTCAAAGGAAGAGATAGAGAAAAAAGCGCTTTCCGAAGAGAAGATCATTGCGATTCTAGGCGGCTCCGAACCAGGAAGGGTAATAGTCGTTCCGGGTAAGCTTATAAACATCATCCCGTAAACTGAACCCGAACGCTGCTTGCGGCACTTGCAAAAATCATATTCCGGCGTATTACGGTGATAGTACGCCTACCATACCGGGTCCGCCTTCCTTTCTCCGGGAAAGGGAAGATATGGAACGATGTCCTTTTATCCGGATATATGAAACTGACTGAAAGGAGCATTGTTTATGAAGTATTTCGTTATTACGGTTCTTGTCTTACTAGCATTCTCTTCCTATGCTGAAAAATGGGGTTTTGATTCTTCCGATCAGCTCGAACCTTTCATTGATTCTGAGGGTATGTCCTTTTCGGAGTTCAGAGTATTTGCGGAGGAGACATCACTTCTTGAACCTGATGAGTTTGACGATGCGATGAGTAATTATCGGGAATATGTATCCAGACGCTATCGGCACCAGAACAGATGGGTGAGGAGAATTTTTGAGTGGGAGGATGAAATCCAGGATATCAGGGGTTTTACATACATGCTCACCAGGCTGGAACTCTCAAGAATACAGATAATGTATCTTTCTGCGCTTACTTCATACATTGAATATGAGATAGAGGATTTGAGGGATTATCACGATATCGGTGGAATCAGACGTGAATTCTTCGAGGAATTCGTGGATGATTTTTATATGCCCGTATCCATCTATTTCATCTGGGAGGACAGGAGCTGGTACGAAAGCGACATACATGATCTTATCGCGTATGCTGTTGGTGAAATTCATGATATGCTCACGGATTCACAGCTTGAAACTGCAGGAGAAATTGTTGCCCGCATGACCTTGAGTGAATATCCGAGTGTACCCTGGCCTGCTAATTACGATGATCTCCTGTGGTAAGAAGGTTCTTGTCGTTCTGAAGAAGGACCAGAGATCGGGGAAACTGACAGAAGGTATTGTAAAGGAAATCCTTACGAGGTCTCCTGCTCATCCTCATGGTATCAAGGTCCGTCTGGAGGACGGCAGAATTGGAAGAGTTAAAGAGATAATTGAGTAGATAAAATACAACGACTTGCAGAGATTTTTTCAGTAAAAGATTGTCACCAGACGGAGGATATCAGGATGGGTATGGAAATAGTATTTCCCGGCGGTAAGAAGGTGAATGCCGTTTACGAAGGGCATGCGATCATGACAGATCAGTCCGTTCGCGGAGGGGGTGATGGCTCAGCACCTGAGCCGTTTGACCTGTTTCTTGCATCCATGGGAACATGTGCCGGAATCTATGTACTGTCATTTTGCCAGCATCACGATCTTCCAGCTGAGGGTATAAAACTGATTCAGATTGCAGAGCGCAACCCGGAGACAAGAATGGTTGACAGAGTAAAAATTGATATCAGGCTTCCTGCTGATTTCCCTCAAAAATATTGTAAAGCTCTGATTCGCTCAGCTGAGCAGGTTCAGTAAAGAAACACATTTCGGCAGGTCTCCCGGAATTTAGCGTGACTTCGACCCGGATTTAATTGAAATGCAGGATAGCTTCGTTTATCTGCACGATAGAGAGGAGATAGAAAAATTCCTCAGAAAGGATGTTTTCCTAAATATCTACGGAATCGGGGATCTAGATGATTTCTTCTGGCCGCATACCTGCTGGTTCGGCCACAGATCCGAAGATGAGATTGATGCAGTCGTACTGCTTTATACAGGGATGGAGCTCCCGACGCTGATCGCTCTTTCAGAAAATGCAGATGGAACAAGGAAACTGTTGAAGTCGATTGATCATGTTCTCCCGGAAACATTCTACGGCCATTTCAGCCCTGCTCTTGAATCCGCATTTCAATTTACTCATTCTGTCGTATCACATGGGAAATATTTCAGGATGGCGCTCCTTGATAACAGGATTGTGTCCGGTACTGACTGCGGGGAAACAACCCGCCTGGACAGCAGTGATCTTGATGAAATTCTTGAATTCTACAGAATGAGCTACCCCGGTCACTGGTTTGACACCAGAATGCTCGAAACGGGACAGTACTTCGGTATTCGAAGAGATGAAAGGCTTGTCAGTATCGGCGGCATACATGTCTTTTCTCCCGAGTATGGGGTGGGTGCCCTTGGCAATATAGCGACCCTTCCGGATTTCAGGGGAAGAGGTTTAGGTAAAACTGTCACAGCCAGGGTCTGCCAGTCTCTTCTGAAGTATGTTGTACATATCGGTCTGAACGTCAGATCGGATAACATCGCTGCTGTTTCCTGCTACGAGAAACTCGGGTTCAATAAGATGGCATCGTACGGTGAATTCATGATTACCAGAAACGACGCTGACAAGGATGAATAATCGCATTATACCTATTGTTCTGAGAATAACCCGATGTTATCTGATCCGTGGTGATAACCTGATATTGATTGACGGTGGAATGCCGAACAAAGGTGATGTTTTCAGGAAAGCGCTCAGTAAGCTTTCCATTGATCCCCGGGAGATAAAATTGATAGTGATCACTCATGGACATTGGGATCATATCGGATCGGTCAGAGACATCAGAGAACTGACAGGCGCTCGGACAGCGATACATGAACTGGACAGGGGATGCCTTGAAAAGGGAAAAGAAAGAAGAGCTCCCGGTGTAACCCGATGTGGCAGATTCATGACGGGAATGATAGGGTCATTCAGCGGCAGGATAAGAATACCGATTACCGATGCTGATATAACACTGGGCGATGAATTCCAGCTTGCTCAATTCGGGATTGACGGAAGCATAATTCACACTCCGGGTCACACACTGGGTTCCGTCAGTGTTCTGCTTGAGACAGGAGAAGCGTTCGTCGGGGACCTTGCCATGAATATGTTCCCACTGACTGTCAGACCCGGTCTCCCCATTTTCGCGGAAGACCTTCAGAAAGTGAAGGAGAGCTGGAAAATGCTGCTGAACAGGGGAGCGAAGACAGTATATCCTGCCCACGGAAAGCCATTTGGGGTCGGACGCCACTTGCGGCACTTACAGAAAAAGGGCGGGTAAACCCCGCCCTTTCTCTCTGCTTTTCGCAGAATCTATCTGGTGACAACCAGGCTTGTTGTGCCTGTCCTCCAATCGGCGGTTATTACAGAGCTTACAGTCAGGCCTGGAGGGGTCGTGAACGCCGCCAGCGTATCTCACCGTAGGGTCTGATAATTCTGAAGATTCCATTTCCAGCTTCCAACATTGGCAAGTTTCTGGTTCTTCTTGAGTTCAGTTTCGTTCTTTTTAAGAATACGCATTGCCGCAGCCTTTGACAGTTGTATTCGATTTCACCTAAAAATCAGCAGGTTGAACAGCTCTGATTCGGGCAGCTGTTCACTCGAATGCAAGGCGGTAGAGCCTGGGGCAGTCTTCAGGGTTATTACGGAGTGATATCCTGTCGCCTATGCAGGAATCTAATAGCGGAGTGTATTAAGCTCGAAAACGATTCTCAATGACTGATCTATTTCCAGCATTACGGCGGGAGACAACTTTCCGCGGATTGCCGCTAATCTCAGGCGATGATCAATGGGGCGCGTCTGCAGACAATCTGCAAGGGATTTTTTTGTAAGGCCATTGCTATGTGATGGTGAAATTTCAATATTTGTTCTAATTCTAGCTTTTCTTGCAGTCCACTCGGTAACAGGAACAACCTGAATAACGGGAACTCTTTCATTGTAAACATCATTGGTTACAATTATGCATGGTCTTACTTTCCCAGTTTCTGAGCCCTGAACCGGATCAAGGTTCACATCAATGATCATGCCTCTTTTCAATACAGTCATTCCGGCCATCCGGTTACTGCTGATTGAGTCAGCTTTTGCAAATCATCATCCTCTGAGTAAATTTCAGAATACAGTTCCGCCGATTCTCTCAGAGCATCAAGTTCCAATTTGTGCTGCAGCCGATCTATGGCTCTGCGAACCATTGAACTTTTATCCTTAAAACCATACGCCTT
>DAOWNO010000217.1 GCA_030642525.1 Candidatus Aegiribacteria sp. | reverse complement strand
GGCCTGCGGGAGAGAGGAAACGCATCATCCGTGAATCGGCGCCTTTCTGATAGATCTCCATTTCCCGCACACTCCGGTCACCATCGGCTTCGATCAGGACCATCTCGACCATTGCCGTAAGATCCGGTGCTTCGTTACTGACATCGTCCGCATTGCTGAGGATTTCCTCAGCCGAAAGATCCTGCGCGAATGCTCCGGTAACGAATACGGATGAGAAAACGACAGCCAGCATGATGTAAATTGATAGATGCATAATTAAATCCCTTTCGTTTGTTTGTTAACGTTCCGATTTTCAGGAACAGTATCCTCATCTCTGGATATCTGATCTTTGAAAAACCGAGGTGAAGCATGTCTATGGTTGTTCAGTCTGAGATGTTTTCGACAGATCAGGATCATCGAAGGAAGCAGAGTTAGCGATGCAACCATACTTACGAGCATGGTCAAGGAGATGAGCCATCCGAATCTTCGAATGGGCAGGATATTCGACCACATCAGTACGAGAAAGCCGAGTCCCACTGTCATGGCGTTCACAAGAATAGACTTACCCGTAGTACTGATCATGGTTTTCATTGCAGCCTCTTCATCGCCCTGTTTCCTGAACTCCTCCTGAAAGCGTGAAGAAGAGTGAATAGCGTAGTCGATACCGATACCGATTGAAATACTACCGATCATGATCGTGGCGATGTCCAGGGATACTCCCGCAAAACTCATTACGCCGAAATTGATGATAACTGTGAATACAAGAGGTAAAGCAATGATCAGACCCATGAGGGGGGAACGAAAACGATACATCATCAATAGAAAAATGAGCACAAATGCAACGCCCAGGCTCATTATCTGACTGTGAATCAATGTTCCGTTAAGCGTTGTGAATACGGGAAGGAAACCGGATAGAACAGCCTGGTATTTAACAGAATCCTCCGGTACGCTATCGAAGAGATCAATCGGAACTCCCACCAGGTTCTCACTCATGGCACAGAGGTCACCTCGGACGTCTTTCTGATACCTTTCATTATGAGCAAGGTTTGTCGGAAAAGTCCCGAGCAACTCCGTCAGCCAGTGATCGATTTGACGGTGTGTCTGCACTTCCGAAACAAACTCACCGAAACGTTCAGCAACAATATCGAGATTATCAGGATTATCCTCGTAATAAATTTCGGGTACTGCGGCGAAAACCGTTGCCCTGAAGTCCGTAGGCATGGAATCGACACGCTCGACTGCTTCCGTCAGGGAAACCGCAATAAGATCGATTAATGAATCCGAGTCGATTATGATCGGTGCTTCCCACATCAGGTACTCGCGAAACCGGTCCTGCAGAATGTTCAGGTATTCAGCAGACAGGTCCTGTGCCGGCATTGACGTAATCTCACCAAGTTGATTGACCAGATCTGAATATGATATTTCCGTGAACAGTTCCCGGTTGGCTGCGTCGTTATAGATGTTTTTTGCAACTTCCTTAAGCTGGTAATCTCGGACTATCTCCTGTTTATCAATTGATAATTGGTCATATTCGACCTGGATAAATGTAGTATTGAGTTCGGACAGGAATGAATCAATTTGTTCCGAAGCGCTCACTATGGCTCCGGTATTCAAAGAACTGAATTGTGCGTGAATAAGGGCTTCGTTGTAGTCATCGTTGACGAGTTGACTCAGAATATCCTCTCCTTCAAGCAGGAAAAGCAGATTGGTTACCTGATACCTGGTTTCGGGAATCGCCCAGCGACCGGTAATGATGTAATTCAGCTCAGCGATGAGATCAGCAAGGGATTGTGTGCTTTCCACGTCAGGAAGTGATTGTAAGTACTTCTCTACATTCAGCATCTGTTTCAATATGAGCGGATCCTTGATATCTCCGTACATAATCACCTGGAAGGGCACCGCACTGTTGAATCTGTCCTTAAGAAGATCGGCTGTAGTTCTGATCTCCGAATCTTCTGGAAAATACTCCACCATATTGACTTCGGTTTTCAGTTCAGGAATCCGAATAAGACAGACAATCATCAAAACCCCTGCAACAAGAAGAATCGGAAGCCTCCAGCGCAGTATCAATTCGGCTTCGAACTTTCCAATCCATGACCTTGGAACGATTCGTTTGCCCATTCTCGATGCAGGAACGTGCACCGGCAGTAATGAGCAGATAGCGGGTATCAGGGTCACTGAAAGAAGTGTGGCTGCGCCTACACCTATTGCAGTAAACAGCCCGAAGTCTGCAATGGCAGTAAGCAATGAACCTCCGATTGCGAGTGAGAGAAATCCGATCAGTGTGGTAACACCTGTCAGAATGATAGGAATACAGATATCCCGCAATGCTGTTTTTGTCACCTCGATACTGCTGATATCTCTATTGGCATCCTCACGATACCTGGCCAGAAAGTGAATTCCGTAAGCCGAACCCACCGCAACCAGTATGATCGGAGTGATATTGGAAACCATGGACAGTTCCACTCCGAGCCAGCCCATGCCTCCGATTGTCCATACAGTGGAAATCAAAACAACGCCCAGAGGTAAAATAACCGCACGCAAGTTTCGGAAACCAAGGAAGAGCACCAGCATTACAACGAGTATGACGATCGGAATCAATCGAAAAATATCCTGTGTCAGCAAGTTGCCTGATTCCTGGATCTGTACAGGGATACCTCCGTAATAGATCGAATAACCATCTCTTAGTCGCTCGACGTTGGCTCTGATCTCCGTTACCAGTTCAGCGTCATCGGCATCCGGATGGGTACGAATAGTGATTAAGGTTATTCGACCGTCCTGTGAGATAATCTTACCGGCATACATTTCTTTACCAAGCGTATATTCACGAAGGGCTTCCAGCTCCAGGCCGTCTGTCGGAATATCATTCTTGTTGATCAAGCGTTTGATCTCCAGTCCGAATTCGGTATCTCTCATGTTCAGAACATCAGTCAGGCTCGTGACACTCATTACACCTGAAACAGTATGACATGATTCGGTTATATCTCGTATCACTGTGAGAGCTTCGTTCGTGAAGATGTCTTCACCTTCCACCGCTACCATGATGATGTTGTTCCCGCCGTACTGTTCACTTATATGGTTAAACAGCTGGATTGTAGGATTCTCAGTATCCAGATAGCTGATCATATCGCTGTTTATGACAACCTTGCTGAGTCCGATAGCCATAAAGACAGTAATAAGAACAATCGATATGATGATCGGTATCCGAAATCTGATTACAGAGTCTATAAACAACTTCATTCGTTATCCTTTAACGTGTTTCAAGACCTTGAAGCAGGATGTCCAGTATCGTGCTGACAGTATCATTCAGGTCATCCATAGATTTTCCGATGATAAGGCGCAATTCCAGATCCTTTATAATGATGATTAGCATTTTGGCGGTAGTAAGGACATCTCTTGTCATGAATACACCGGTATTGATGCCTTCCGAAAGAATTTCCTGAATTGTAGTGATCTCAAAGTTAGTAAATGCTTCACGTTCCTGCTCAATAAAGGCGTATTGCTCCAGATAGGCTTCGGTCAGAGAGGCGTAGTAAATGCTCAACTCGAACAGTGAGCGCATTCGTGTAATAACGTATGCCCGCAGCTTTTCCTGGGGTGAAGCAGCTTGCTGGACCGCCGTGTGCAGTTTTTCTGTCAGAATTTCAGTTTCCTGCCGGATCACAGATGAAAGAATCTCTTTCTTGTTCTGGAAATAGTAATAGAGAGAGGATTTGGACATCCCCGCTGACTCTGCAATGTCTCTCATGGTTGTTTTTCGTAATCCATATTTATTGAATACTTTAATCGTTGCCTGAAGGATTCGCCGGGCTACATCCTTGTTTTGTCCACCCACTTGAATGCCCTTTCTATTCTTCGACCAATTTGGTCAATATATACAAATATTTACAGATGTGTCAAAAATTTCGTAACTCCTAACCGTTCAAGGAGAAGCATGAACTGCATTTGATCTGTCCTATTGGATATATATTCTCCCGACTTTGTTTCAAAATCTGACTCTGCATCAAACACTTATCGACGATCTGCGGCATCGGTTGAGCATTACCTTCTCTGTCCCGGCAGGTGTCAGTGATCAAAGCATGGACATGGGGGGCATTGCTCCTCCCTCTTTTCCGTTGCGCCGTTAATAATTTCGGTTTCCAAACATCAACATCGCCGGAGCTTGACAATTGTTCCGGCAATATTCAATTATATTGGTTGTTGTAATAACTAAGCTGTAACAACAGAAAGGATACTAATGAAAATTCTACTTTTTGTTTTTATCTTCGCCTTCACCGCACTGGCTTTCGCGAGCAATGATGGATGCAACGAAACAAGTATCAACATCAACCCCCGCCCCCTGGGCAGCGATGACATCACGC
>DAOWNO010000286.1 GCA_030642525.1 Candidatus Aegiribacteria sp. | reverse complement strand
GCATTTGCTTCTGACCGGTTCTGAGTCTGAAGCCGTTAACTTTCGGAGCCATAAAATCTATGTGGAATTCAATCTCCGTTAAGTGTTCTGTTGTCCATATTATCTGATTTTCAGGATTGAGATATTTTTCGCGATCTTCCAAGAGAAGCAAGAAAAGCTCTTATATCATGCGCAAGCCCCTTGAGTCCTCCTAGTGATATGTGCCGCAATATCAGTGCAGGAATTCTTGTAAAAGGTTTCTTTTTCAGATAGTTTCTTCCGATAGTTCCCTGAGCCCAGTTTCGCAGCCTGGCAAGTTTTTCATCGCTCATATCGGTAAGGTTGACCAGCAGCTCGTCAGCAGCGTTCATTTTCTCAATGAATTCCTCAACATTCAATATGAGTTTTTCACTAACAGCTCTGTTGAATATCTCTGTTCCAGGATATGGTGTTACGTAAAGCATCGGGGCTGTTATGTCAGCCTTTTTACAGAATTCAATTGTATCCCAGACAGATTCTTCTGTTTCGCCGAACATACCGATCATGAAACTGCCCTCAACATGAATGCCGGATTCTCTTGTCAGTATTATTGAATCAAGGCACTGCTGAGCTGTAACTCCCCGCTTCATAATCGAAAGCATCCGATCGTTGCCGGACTCCACTCCATAGGATATCCAGTCACATCCGGCTTCATTCATTGTCTTGAGCATTTTTCTGTCGACAGTATTGACTCTGCCGATGCATGACCATCGCAAATCCGGTAAACGTTCACTGAAAAGTCTGCAGGTATTCATGACGAAATTACGATCGCTTGTGAAAAGATCATCAGGAAAACCTGTGTATTCGATATTGTATCTCGAAACGATTTCCTCAACCTCGGATATTATTGATTCGGGTGATCTTCGCCTGACCGATCTGCCATAGATCCGATAGCAGTATACACAGTTGAATGGGCATCCTCTGCTTGCGACGACTTCAAGATGTCTTACCTTTGTCTGGCGGTGATCAAGACTGCTGATATAGTTTTCAACAGGGAACAGATCCCATGCGGGAAACGGAATAGCGTCCAGATCATCGATCAGTTCCCTGGCAGGGGACATGACAAGCTTGCCCTCATCATTAAGATAAGCAAGCCCGGGAATATTTTTCCATTCCAGGGAGTTCTCCAGAGCGGCGACAAGTTCACCGGCAGTTGTTTCTCCCTCACCCAGCACGACAGCGTCAAGCAGGCATGACTTGAGATACAGTTCAGGCACAGTTGTAGCGCCGCTGTTTCCCGCGATCATGAAAACGGAGGGAATCTCTTTTCTGATACTCCGCGCAAGTGTCTTAACTATTCTGAAGCGTGTGATCATGCCTCCAAAACCGATGAGTTCAGGTTCGGAAGCAAGAATCTGAGATACAGCCTCCTCATTACTAAGATCATCGCCTTCCATGTCCACTACCGTTATGGTGTTCCCAGCTTCTCGAAGAACGGATGCAATGTAGGCAAGACCAAAGGGAAAATAGAGTGAGCGCTTTCCACGTCCGTAAAAAGGATATACAAGAGTTGTTCTCACAAAGTGCTCCTTCCAGAACTTCTGCGAATACTACAATATGTTTTGTTTCCCGGCCAGTTGCATCATGGATTTCACTTGTGTAGTTTTAACAATACAGGTATTCGAAAAAGGAGTATCGCCTGTTCTTACGATGTGCAAACCGCATCTTCAATGGACAGGGAAACTGCTTTTCAACCCCTCCGGCAGATTTGCTATAGGCGGGCCACGGTGATACCGGCCTTACCGGCAGGAAAATCATTGTCGATACATATGGTGGCTCGGGGCGTCACGAAGGCGGAGCTTTCTCAGGCAAGGATTCCACGAAAGTAGACCGCTCCGCTGCATATATGGCTCGTTACATTGCTAGAAACCTCGTTGAAGCCGGGGTTGCTGACAGGTGCGAGATCCAGCTTGCCTACGCAATAGGCCAGGCAGAACCTGTCTCTGTTATGGTAGAGACATTCGGAACGGAGAAGGATAAATTGCTTTGGGAGCCGGTAATGCAATTTCGGAAAATCCACTTTCCTCTCACTACAGTACCGCGGACGTAAATTCTACAGCAAAGACATTGACAGGAAATATTTCTAGCGATATTCTTGATTTGTAATGAAATATCAGAAAATGGGAGCCAAAATGCATATTGGGAGCTGATTCTGATATCACGAGAAATCCAGTTCTATTGTGTTCATTTGGGATTAGGGAGAATAATTATGCGAGACATACTTGTAGTCAGTCTGGCAATAGCATTACTGCTTCCCCTGGGCTGTGGTAGAAAAGCGGAACATATTGAAGAATGGGTCGACCTGAGCGGGTGGAAAGAAGTGATCTATAATTATCCTGCAAACGGACAGGGACAAGGATCGTGGGAACTTAGTAACAATAACCAGTGGGCTACACAGAATATAAACGGAGATCCTACGATCTTGATAAGCGATATCGATGTTACAGGAACCACTGTCGAAGGGTCATGGATCATTAAAGGAAACAATGATGATGACCTTGTGGGTTTTGTTTTTGGTTATCAGGATCCCGGACATTTTTACCTGCTTGACTGGAAAAAGGGAACACAGGATGTCGGAGCATGCGGATTGGCAGAACAGGGGATAAGCATCAAAGTTGCAACTGCGGATTATTCAGGCCCTGAGTCAGGTGTTCTGGAAGCTTCACAGCCGTTTGATGGTAAAGATCTCTGGAACACGGAAGGTACTGAAGGTAAGGTTACTCTTCTTTATCATGAAGAGATTGAAGGGTGGGAATTCGAAAAGGAATACGAGTTCATCCTGCAATTTGATCCAGGTTCATTTACAGTAACAATCAAGGATGGAGAGATAACCATTTTTACCAAAACACTTGAAGATACCACTTATCAGGACGGTAAATTTGGTTTTTATAATTTCTCTCAGGCTCCGGTTATTTATAAAGGATTCAAGACGATCAGTCTGATCTCCCCCAGCCATTTCCCATGGTGGATCGTTATCGTAGTAATATCACTGCTGCTTATTACGTTTGCAGTATTCAAAAAGACGAGGGGTGCTACACGAAGTAGTTAGAATAGATAGTTAGTACTAAATATTTCCTCATAACAAATAGTACAGTTTTTTACGAAGCCAATGGTTGCAACGATATCTTTCCCGGCTGCATCATCGTGATACAGACTTTCGGAGGAATGGCCGGCTGGAATCCTCATGTTCATGTTCTGATTAAAGATGCCTGCTGGGACAGGGAAGGCAATTGCGGAAAATCCACTTTACTATTATTTACCTGGCGGTTATATTTACGTGTATTTATTCAGTATATGCCATTGATATTTTTGGGTGAATATTCATTATCAGGAGGAGGAGAACAATGGGAAAAATCATCTGC
>DAOWNO010000142.1 GCA_030642525.1 Candidatus Aegiribacteria sp. | reverse complement strand
TTTGTCGACATCCTTCCCGACACCTTCAACATGGATCCCGACCTCCTGTCTGACTGGCTGAGGAATAACTGCGCTGTTACGAACAGAGGTGTCGTTGACAGGAACAGCGCTACGCGAGTGGCAGCGGTAATGCCTGTACATCTGTTCGGTCAGATGGCTGAAATGGACAGAATCATGACAATCTGCAATGACTGGAGGATTCCCGTTGTCGAGGATGCCGCACAGGCAGTCGGTGCAAAATGGGATGGAAAAAAGGCCGGCTCTTTCGGGGCAGCGGGTTGCTTCAGCTTCTTCCCCTCAAAAAATCTTGGCGCTCTCGGAGACGGAGGGATGGTAACAACCGGTAACCGGGAAATCGCGGAGAGAATTGCCAGACTCAGAGAACATGGAGGACAGGGCTACATTCACAGGGAAGTAGGCTTCAATTCCCGGCTGGATGCTCTGCAGGCTGGATTCCTCAGGATAAAACTGTCCCATCTTGAAAAATGGCATAAAGGGCGCAGAAAAAACGCGAAATTCTACAGGAGCGCTTTTAAGAGTTTGAAACAGGTGAGAACTCCCGTCATAAGGAAGAATGCATGGTCAATATACAATCAGTACACCCTTCGGGCTGAAAACCGCGATGAGCTTCTTGCCTGGCTCCGCAATCGTGACATTGGCTGTGCTGTCTATTATCCGCTTCCTCTTCACCTTCAGGAATGCTTTGAATGTCTGGGGTATAAAGAGGGTGATTTACCCGTTTCGGAAAATGCATCCAAAGAGGTTATTTCCCTTCCTGTCTTCGGCGAACTGACCGATGCTGAATTGAACGAAGTGGTGGATTCCGTAAAGGAGTTCTATTCTGGAAACGCATAACCTTTCCTCGGGAACGGGTTTTTTGCTCTTTCTGCTGATCGTGATGGCTTCGAACACCGCAGGAGATGATTTTCTCCATTTTATGGATAGAGACATACACCATCTGTTCTCCTCCGGCCCTCTTGTCACCTTTGCGGGAGGAGGAGCGACAGCTGCGGGAACTTACTTTCTTGAAGACAGTGAAGGCAACATGGGATTTATGGGTGACGGTTTTCTTGAGGATTGCTCGAAGGGCTGCGACGCGGCTTTTGGCCTTCCTCTTCTCGCCTGCGCATCCATTCTATGGGCCGGATCAGCTGCCTCCGGCTTCGAAAACACCGAGGAAACAGGTCAGATGCTTACAGAAGGTCTGCTCATTACTTATGGCATTACCGGTGTGCTGAAACTGGGAACAGGCAGAGAACGTCCTGACGGCAGTGATTCCAGAAGCTTCCCTTCCGGACACTCGGCCGGGACAGCCTGTTCTGCCTTCATTATCTGGGACAGGTACGGCCCGGAAGCCGGGATTCCAGCAATTGCAATCGCCGGATTCACCGCGCTGTCGCGGATTACGCTGGGAAAACATTACCCTTCTGATGTTATTGCTGGAGCAGCTATAGGTCTTGCTGCGGGGCTTGCTGTTACCAAAGCGCATAATGAGGATCCTCCGGATGATCCGGGGATACAACCTGCGCTCATGGTTTACTGGAGTACTTCCAGCGGTTTTGGAGTATATTTCTAAAATGAAAAAGAGATTCAGAAGTTTCAAATTCGCTGTAAGAGGCATCGGCACACTGCTTAAAACGCAGATGAACGCCAGAATTCATGTTTTCGCTCTCGTGATTGTTATTATCCTCGGGCTTACTGTAGGACTTGATCTCCTTGATTGGGCGCTCATTTCTCTTGCCGTTGCAATAGTGCTTTCCGCCGAGGCAATGAACAGCGCTCTGGAATTTCTGGCGGATCATACAGCGCCTGAATGGCATGACAGTATTCAAAAAGCCAAAGATCTGGCTGCCGGAGCGGTTCTTATTGCCGCAGCGGGCGCTCTCGCGGTGGGATTGCTGGTTTTTATTCCACATTTCTGACTCTTGCGCTCATGTAATGCCATACAGATAAAAAAGGAGACGGGATACAATGCTTGACAGAGGACTGCTGAGAAACGAACCTGACAAAATCCGGGAAGCCTCTTTGAATAAGGGAGAGCCCTGCCCTATCGACAGGTGGCTTTCACTCGACGAGGAACGGAGAAACCTGCTGGGCATGACAGAAAGCCTGAGAAGACGGAGAAATGAACTTTCACAGGAGGTTTCCTCTTTAAAGAAGAAAGGTGCGCCCGCGGACTGCCAGATCGCTGAAAGTAAGAAAGTGGGCGACAGTATTGGACAGATCGATAAAGACCTTTCGGCAATTGAAAATGAGATGGCTGAGGTTGAACTCAGGTTTACGAATATCCCTGATCTCGATGTTCCGGTAGGCAAAGATGAATCCGATAATGAACCAGTCAGAAATTCCGGGGTTAAACCGTTATTTGATTTTAAGCCCAGGCCCCACTGGGAAATTCTTGGAAATCTCTTCGATCAGGAAGCCTCCGGTGATATCGCCGGGGCAAATTTCATCCTTCTGCGGGGATGGGCCGCACGGCTCCAGAGAAAGCTCATCAACTGGATGATGGATTTTCATTCAGAAGCGGGAATGGAAGAAATCTGGACCCCTTTTCTGGCAAACAGGGAAAGCATGACAACATCCGGGCAGATTCCGAAGCTTGAATATGATATGTACCATATTGAAAAAGACGATCTTTTCCTGATTCCCACTGGAGAGGTTCCTCTCACCAATATCTATCGGAATACAATTCTGAATCAAAGTAACCTTCCGGTGAAATTATTTGGTTACACACCATGTTTCCGGAGGGAAGCCGGAAGTTACGGGAAAGATACGAGAGGCTTGAACAGGGTTCACCAGTTCGAAAAGGTGGAGATGGTTCGCTTCGAACATCCTGACCGATCTGAAAAAGCTCTCGAAGAGATGGTTGTACACGTTGAGAAAATGCTTTCTCTTCTTGAGCTCCCCTACAGAATTTCTATTCTTGCTACCGGAGACCTCGGCTTTGCCGCGGCGAAATGCTACGATTTTGAGGTGTGGTCGGCAGGGCAGGAAAAGTGGCTGGAAGTGTCCTCCGTCTCCAATTTCAGGGATTTTCAGTCCAGACGGGGAAAGATCAGATACAAGCCCGATGGGGGTGGCAAACCTCAATTCGTCCACACGCTGAATGGTTCGGGACTTGCTCTCCCCAGAATCATCGCCGCGCTGATCGAGAACAATCAGACTGAGGATGGTACAGTCAGATTTCCATCTGTCATTGCTTCAGAACCAGGTATTTAACCCGGATTGTTTTCTTTCAGCACACGTGCCAGTAACCGGGATAACTTTTTTATGGTGGGTGGTTTGAGCATCCAGCCGGCTAATCCTTCGGAGCAAAGGTCTTCGAGTTCGTTCTCCATCGGATGACCGCTCATCATCACAACCGGAATATCTGATCTTTGTTCTTTCAACTTATTGAATAATGCCTGTCCTCCCATTTCCGGCATTACGAGATCGCTCAGAATCAGTTCTATCTCAGGGTGTTTTTCAAGACTGATCAGAGCTTTTCTTCCGTTTTCAGCCTCTACAACTCTATAGCCAATCATTTTCAGCGACTCAACAAGGGTATTGCGGACTACCTTATCGTCTTCAACCACCAGTATGACTTCGTCATTCCCTCTGATGATATCAAACCGTTTTTCCAGATTCGGTCTATCCGTACGATGCTCCCTCAGAAGAGGCAGGCGGATAATGAAAGAGGTCCCTTCTCCCTCTACCGATGTCACTTCTATATGGCCCTCGTGCTGGTTGACTATTCCGAAAACCTGTGCCAGACCCAGACCGGTGCCTTTTCCCTTCGGCTTTGTGGTGAAAAATGGTTCGAAAACATGTTCCAGTACATCGGATGGTATTCCGGTACCATTATCGCTTACGGCAATACATACCCATTCCCCGGCAATGGTCTTTCTGCATTTCGGACAATTGATAGCATCCCTTTTCTTTTGAAGGCTCACTTCAAAATTCAGTTCTCCTCCTTCAGGCATGGCATCTCTTGCATTTACTGCCAGGTTCAGGACAATCTGCTGTAACCGGATCGGATCGGCATTTACCCAATACCTGTCTGTTCCGGAATTCAGATTCAGTGTGATGTTCTCCGGCAATGTTCGCTCCAGAAGTTTTTTCTGCTCCTTGAAAAAAGGCAGAAGATCCATCGAGTAACGTTCCAGAACGGCTCGCCTGCCAAAATCAAGAAGCTGCTGAGTCAGTTTTGCTGCCCTGTCAGCCTGACTGGAGATCGTTACAAGGTTTTTTCTTATATTGGAAGGAGTATCGGATGAAAGCAACCCCATTTCTGTGCTGAGAGAAATAACTGCCATTATATTATTGAAATCATGAGCTATGCCGGCAGCCAGCTGGCCAACAACTGCAAGCTGTTCCTGCTGCTGAATCTGTTTTTGTGTTTCCCTTTCCCGGGTTACTTCCCTGATTACCATGACCCAGCCCCGAGGTACGGGATCCTGTTCAATTGGTCGCACTATAACCTCGAAATATCTGTCATCATGTATTACTTCATGCCAGAATCCCGCGCGGGGGGATGTAAGCAGTTCGGTCAGAGACCGATTCCCGATCCTGTCAATTATATCGCCAACCGCTGAATCAGAAAGCATACTCAGGAATTCCGCGGCAACAGGGTTTGCGAGCATTATTCTGCAATCCTCATTGAGCAGTATCATTCCTTCGGGAACAGTATCGATCGTCTGCTGCATCTGAAGAGCCTGCTCATGTATCCGTTTCAGTAAAAGCTCCCTTTCCTCTTCAGTGCGTTTCTGTTCGGACAGGCGTTTAGATGCCAGCAGTCCTCCGGTCAGGCATGCGAGTATGAATAACACACGCACAAATACGTCATGCGGAGGAATATTCCCTGCCAGTGAATCCAGGAAGGATCCACCTGAATGAAATACAATCGAACCTACAGCGCTGTCAACAATCCAGAAAAGGACTCCCAGCAGCAGAGCAGTACTGATAACATGAACAGATTTAGAATTATTGCGGTTTTCCTGTAGTCCGAAGAACCGTCTTGGCTGTTCCAGATGCAACAGTACGTCCGTAAGCAGAAGAATGATATAGCCGACAGCTGCCTGTTTTATTACTACGAATCTTGAAAAATCCATAGGGATGGTGCTGGATGAGGTTGAAGCCCAGCCCCAGGATGGTGGATTCAGTGTCACAGCCCACCTGGCAAGGGTAAGGAGATTTATTGAGGCCAGTATTCTGAAAGGGATTTCAACTAAATACTTGTTCAACCACCATTTCCGCTTCTCTGTATTTTCGCGAATGCCAGCGAATATTCCATGCCAGACAATCCATAATGTAAATGGAGGAGCGACCGCAAATATGGCATACCCGTTGCTTGGTCCCCACAGCCACCACATAGATTGGCAACCGCCCGCAATAGCTGACAGCAGTCCGTATTTCCACCCCCACACCTGCGCTACAAGCATCGGGAACAGTAATCCTATCAGAACTGTCGCTGTATACGGCGGGAAAGCAAAATTAATCGTATTGAAATTAAGCACGAATCCGATCATTCCGAAAATGATCGATACTATGACCTTGTATGCATTGCCATTCCTCTGGATCTTATTCAGGCCGGAATACATACTGCTCAAGATAATGCTATCCGATAATTATCTATGCTGCTCCCTCCGGACGCACCCTCCGGTTTACCCCTATTGGGGACGGGCTCATGAGAGCCCGTCCATGCACTGACGGTCTGCGTTCAGCGTGAAGCTACCATCAGCTCTTTTACAGTGTACTCCTCCATATGAGCCCTGGCCGCAAGGCGGCCTGCAAGGGCTGCTGAAGAGTGGGGATCTCTTCGAAGAGCACACTCATAAAGAGCAAAAGCGGTAACGTAATTCTCATCGTCCATAGCCTCGCGCGCAATGGTGACGAAAGTGTCAACATTGGCGGGGCTGGTCGATACAGTCACGCATGCCAGCAGAACCGACGGTAGAAGTGCAACCAAAAGCAGTGGTATCCACCTCATAGTGAGCACCTCCTCAATCCGCCGGCGGTTTCCCCCGAACGGACGTCAGGTAACCCGGCTGTCCTTCCCGGTTTCCCGG
>DAOWNO010000297.1 GCA_030642525.1 Candidatus Aegiribacteria sp. | reverse complement strand
GTTTCAAGCGGCTATTCAGAAGATCCGGTAATGGCTAACTATGAAAAATTTGGATTCTACGGGTGCATTAAAAAGCCCTATCGCGTTGCTGAACTGGGAAAAATTCTGTTAGAAGTCATGAAAAAAAGTAACAACAGGGATAATAAGGATACAGCGCCTGCTTCTGCACAATAACGGATCACTTACGCATTGCGTATTATTCCACGGAATAGTGCATTCAATATGATAAAAATCCTGATTCAGTTGTCATGATTTGGACATCGACGATTTACGGCTATATTTGGAGAAGAAAGTTGAAAGTGTTCTTAACCGGGAAATGATTAAAAGGAGGTCTGAGTTGAAGATCAAGGAAGAGATGAAGAGTGATGTGCTTGTCGTTTCTCTTTCCGGTAAAGTTATAGGGGGTCCTGAACTCATGGACGTGAAAACAGTGTTTCAGAATGCTGTTAATCAGGATATTTCCAAAGTGCTGCTTGACCTTGGTAAAGTCACCTGGATGGACAGTTCAGGGCTTGGAGTTATTGTCTCCGGTCATACAACTCTCTCAAGGGCTGGTGGATCTCTGAGGATCCTCAATGCCACCAGGAAAATTCGTGAGCTGTTTATCATTACAAAACTGATCACTATCTTCGAAACATATAATGATGAGCAGGAAGCGCTGAACAGTTTCGGAGAATAGCTGTGCGAACAATAGAGATTCGGCTGCCAAGTGAAATTTCCGTTCTGGAACCTCTTCAGCTTTTTGTCGAGAGTATCGGGCAGTATGCCGGAGTGGAGGAAGATGAACTATCCTCTCTGTCGGTTGCGGTTATCGAACTTGTTAAAAACGGAATGGAACACGGGAACGGCAACGATCCTGAGAAAATTGTTACAATCAGCATCGATACTTTCCAGAGCAGGATTCGTTTCTTTATTGATGATGAGGGCACCTGGGAACCCGACACGGCTCCGGGATTTGATCCGGGAGAAGGAGAGGAACTCCTTTCCAGCAGGGGACGCGGAGTTCTGATAGCAAGAAATCTGGCAAGATGGGTGGAATTCGGTCTTACACCTGAGGGAAAAACCAGGGTTACTCTTATCTGGCCTCTGACCTGAAAGCAGCTCGAATTCCGTGAACAGTTTCAGACTTGCAGTAATATTCGAGAAACGGGGATTTCCAGGCGGGATTCAGGATCTTCTCAGAAGCGACGCAGATATGCTGATTCCACCAAGGTGGGCTGACAATACCGTACTCGTCGATCCTGATGCTCTGGTTCCCGACGCGCTTCTTCTGATAATCAATGGTTCCCTTTCCGCTCAAATGAGAAACACATACTTCAACTGTTACAGACGCGGGATTCCGATAGCAGGTATATGTTACCTGACTGAGCCCGAAGATGATCCTGTAGTGCTCAAGCTTTCCGATCAGAATCTCTGCTGGTCGTTCTCCTCGGCCAGCTTCGGAAGGGAACTCCTCCGGAATCAGGTCCAGAATTGGCTTCGCGGATTGAATCGAGAGTCTTTTCCCTTTCCTGAAGGTAAGGAACTTATTCGATCGTATGGAGACATCGATGTTTCACCTGTAGACCAGAGTTCTTATGAAAGCGCGAGGAAAGTTTTCGGGACACGTGGATTCGTATGCCTCAGTGGCTCTCTGGGAGCAGGGAAGACAACCATTGCGCGAAGGCTTCTGATAGAAGCAGACCAGGAGGGTTTGAATCCTGTTGAGTTCATAACTCGCGATCTTTACTTCGGAGAGGTAGTACAATTTCTTACAGGACCTGAGGACTGCGCTGTATTCCTGGATATTGATACACTGAGAAGAATCGTGGATGTCTATCCGCTTCGTCTCTGGTCAATGGTTCTTTCACTGATGATCAGAGCGACAGAAACAAGGCACAGGCTGATCCTTGCAACGTCTTCGCCGGAAATAGCCGTGATTTTTAATACCTATCACGATGCGCATATCAAACTTCCGGAACCTTCAACAAGCAGAAAATGGCGATTGAAGCAGGGTCAGGATGCTCTCAAGTGGTTTCGATCTCAGGACTCTCTGAAGAAAGCTGAACTCCTACTGCTTGCAGCTTTCGACCCGGTTGTTCCCGAGGCGGTCTTTAAGCGAACACTGTTCAATCTCTGGGATCGGCTGATTGTGCAGGAAGATAAAAGATTCCCATCCACTGAAGAGCTTGAATCGCTTTACAGCAGTTCTCTCGCATCTCAGGGGATAGCACCTTTTCGAAGGATTTCGGGAAGCGGTGAAGCCTATATTGCGGTCAGCGATACGATGAAGATGTGGGCAATCGACAACGGAATTTGTGAGCTTTTGAAGAAAGACGCCCCTATCATCAGGGCTTTTGCGGACACTCTGACAGGAAGCTCTGAATCATCCGTGAGACGAGCCGGTTATTTCCTGGCTGGCTTTTACGGCAATCTGTCTGACGAAGTGAGGGCTAAACTTCTTCTGCATATTGCTGCTGAAGAGTCCGGGACTGTTCTTACCGATGTTCTCAATATATTGCTGAGCTCTATTAACAGTGCTGATGAATCTATTATCAGCATGTACAGGATAATGATGGAAAAGGGCAGTTCAGAAGTCAGGGAATCAGTTGCTGGAACGCTTTGCAGGCCATGGGTAATGGAATCAGCTGAGACAGCGGATCTGGTTAACGCAGCAGCAGGAGACCCCGATTCGGGGGTTAGAGGACAATTTCTCCAGGGCCTGACATTCTGGGGAATGTCTGAACTTGGATCCAGAATATATGACGAGCTTCTTGAGGATGATTCAAAGAAAGTCCGGCGGAGTGTGCTTTATTATATAGGCACCAAATTTCCTGATCTTTCCAGCAGAGAATATGAAGTACTGAATGATGTCCTTGAAAGTAACTTTTCAGGATTATTACCTCCTCTGATCACGGGGCTGCTTGACAGAGAACTTGGAGAGTTCAATCAGGAATTCAGTGATCTCCTGTGGGTATTGATGGACCGACTTCCCGATGGCGGCAGGGGAAGACTTGCATGGAGAATCGGAGCGAGACTGAGGTTCTTCAGCAGAGAAGTAAGGAAAACCCTTCGATCCGACCTTTCCGAAAAAGATGTTCTTCCTGTAACCCGATGCATGCTGATGAATTATTCCTCACTTGATGAGGATGAGAGGGAGAATCTCTGGGATATAATTCACGAACGTATATCCGACAGCAGGGCTTTTGCGCACATGGTTCTACGGTATTACAGCATTATGGATGAAACAGACAGAAATAACCTGATCAAGAC
>DAOWNO010000024.1 GCA_030642525.1 Candidatus Aegiribacteria sp. | reverse complement strand
GTGGGATGAAACATCGTTCATAGCCAGGCAGACAAAAAGCTTCCCCTGCTTCACCGCAGGCATGGATTACATCTGTCATCTCACGGCAGGTGTCCTGAATAAAGCGATTCTTGAATTCGCTTCAGACCCTGGAAGAGATCCAAACACCGCTCTGACCGTTTACGAAAGCTCTTCCTTCGATCTCCCGGAGCCTTACGACTTCTCCCATATAAACGACGCTGCTTCCTTCAGACCCATGAGATTCTACGATGATGCTCTGCTGGTTTCCTTTGATTATCCTGGTGATAGTTCAGCTGTTTACAGAACCACATCGCATATTGATTTCAGGGGTGGGGATGATATCAACATTTCCTTGAACGAAAATATATATCTAGTATAGCGTATCGCTAAAACATTTACAATACATTTCTTTTTCGGTATAGTATCTTCAACCAAAGGAGGTAGCTATGCCGCGTAAAAGTGAGAGACCGGGATTGAAACTGGACGAGGGTCAGCGTACGAAACTGTTGAAGATAAGTCATTCTCGAACAGCTCCAATAAGAGAGGTACAGCGAGCCAGTATTCTTCTGAAATATTCTGATGGCGAATCAATCACTGGAATAAGCGAGGATCTGAATACAAGCAGACCAACTATATACAAGTGCATTGATAAAGCCCTGGCTGCAGGAATAGAAACAGGACTGAAGGATAAGTATCACAGAGCCAAACCACCGACAATCACCGAGGAAGCCAAGTTGTGGGTAATAAATCTGGCATGCACAAAACCCGTGGATCACGGTTATGCAGCTGAGATATGGTCATTATCCCAGCTTGCCAAGCATACACGCAATTATGCTCCCGCTGAAGGTTACAAGTGTTTAGAGCATGCAGCAAAGGCAACAATTCAAAGGATCCTGAAGTCTCATCCAATTCAACCACACAAGATCCGATACTATCTTGAGCAGAGAGATCCAGAATTTAAAAGAAAAATGCAAAATTTGCTTATTGTATACAGGGAAGTAAATGCCATAAATGACAGCGGCGATGATGACAACAAGGTCATCACTGTCTCTGTCGACGAGAAACCAGGCATACAGGCAATCATGAATGTTGCTCCAGACTTGCCTCCTGTACCGGGAAAGTACACACGGACAGCAAGGGATTATGAATACAAGCGACTTGGTACACTGTCACTTTTAGCAGCACTGGACTTGCATACTGGACATGTATTCGGGCAGGTTCATGACAGACACAGGAGCAGAGAGTTTATTCTTTTGCTTAAAGAGCTTGATGAGTATTACCCGGCAGATTGCACAATACGGGTAATATTGGATAACCACTCTTCACACATTTCCAGAGAAACAATGAGTTATCTGAAAAGCAGACCGAACCGGTTTATCTATGTGCATACGCCCAAGCATGGTTCATGGCTGAATCTGGTTGAAACCTACTTTTCAAAAATAGCACGGACTTTCCTCAAACATATTCGTGTACACTCAAAAGAGGAACTGAAAGAGAGAATTCTTCAGGGAATTGCAGAGACAAATGCTGAACCTGTTGTTCACCGCTGGAAGAATTTTGACTTTACCACGCAGTATATGTAAGGGTTTGGATGAATCGAACTACTAGTATATAGATCCATCCCCTGGTCTGGGTAGCGAGCAGTTCATTGTGTGAATCATAGATGTTGCAGTGGCATTTGTATGCTCCGCCGGGGAGTACAATAGACTTCCATACATCATCTATATGCTGATCATCAGCACACATCCAGTTAGCGCTGGCATCGTACACATCCACAGTGTATCTGACTGCTTCCGTGTAGGGTCCGGAATCGCATGTACCAAATATTCTGCCATCTGCAATAGCACTACCAGCTAACATAAATACAATAATAACCGTAATTGCATATTTCATTTGCATCTCCATTCATTAATATGCACAAAACCCTAAGTGCATTCATATTTTGTTATAAACTAGATGTCAAGTAGTCATACAGGAGGTCCGATCTTACAGGCCAATAACGCTGTGCGTCGTGCCCGGCGCACACGCAAAAGAGCCCCTGGTTTTTAACCAGAGGCTTTTTCTATATTAATGCCCGGCGATGCCCTACTCTCCCAGCAGGAGACCAACTAGGAGCCTGTTCGATAATGTGTATTGAGCAGAAGAGCATAACTGATGAGATAGAATGCTCGGAGATTTTAGGAGAATACTGGATGTATTATCTGATAATATGCGGGTATTATAGCCAGTTGTGTGGGTTTTATGCCGATGCTTCATTGTCGAACATGCTCCTAGTGCCAGCATAACGAAGGGAAGATATCGTTGACTAATGCTCCATTCCCATGGAAACCTACAAAAGTGGTTACGATATCTGTTTCAGAGTGATATTGGCACTGCATTATGCATCGTTTAGAGATAATGCTATCGCATTTTGCATTAATCACATGCAATTCGCATGAAAGATGATTCAATGGATGCCTTAACTGAAGAGAATTCCCAGTGATGCGAAAAGGCTGACCACTTAAGGTTATGTTTCGATAACGGAGGGGCACCATCGAAAGATAATCAGCCTGCTCATTGGGTTCTGTATGGGAGCTATACTCAGGTGTATCTCGGGAAAGCATGAGGTCTCTGTTCTTGAGGCCTACGAATTCATGCAGCTTCAATTATATGGTGGTTAGCTGATATCAAGAAGATGGTTTCTGATAAAGAGAACTTCATGTGGAGAGCAGATGATAGACCGGACACAAAAGGTATGGTACAACGTTCTTTTTCGTAACGGCAACGGCGGCGTCACACCTGCCTTCTTACTGATCTTTTATATCAGAAGCAGGAGTTGCCGCATTCTCAATATTACACTCTTTTGGAACATATAAGTATTTTTGTATGTATATATTATATATATTTATTTCAAAGAGGAGCCTGAATGACGCGAAAGACCGTTCAGACAGTTGACTCTCCCCTCCCTGTCGGACCTTACAGCCAGGCTGTAATTTTAAAGGGATTCATATTCACAGCGGGACAGATCGGTATTGATCCTGAAGATGGAAAACTGAAAGAGGGTATCGCAGCTCAAACGGTTCAGGCATTGAATAATCTTGAAGCGATTCTGCTGGATGCCGGTTCAAACATGGACGGCGTCGTAAAGATTAATCTGTATCTTGCAGACATATCGGATTCATCAATTGTAAATGATATATATTCCAGAAGATTTATGGTACCCTTCCCCGCGAGATCTGTTGTCGCGGTTTTGAAGCTGCCATTGGGTGCACTTGTTGAAATTGAAGCTGTCGCAGAACTGAAGGAGGAACAGTATTGATAGGGCAAGTTATTGAGATAGTCCGTCAGGCTGATATCGTCACAAAACTTATTCTAATAATTATCGCTGTCCTTTCGGTTGGTTCATGGGCAGTCGCAATAGCGAAGATTCGGGAATTCAGAGCGATCCTCAGTTCATCGAAAATCTTTATGGACGCATTAAGAACAACAGGCAGACCGCCTGGCGGGGAATTCTGGAGCAGAAACAATGAGATAGGACCGCTGGCGCGGATGTATGCTGAGGCAGGACGGTTTCTTCAGAGAAGGACCGATAGAGGAATTACAGAACCCCTTTCTATCGAGGAAGCATCCAGCCTTTCCAGCTCTCTTGAGCGGGAGGCGGGAGAGGATCTTGCCCAGCGTGAACGGAATATCGGACTGCTTGCGACTGTAACAAGTGTAGCTCCTCTGCTTGGATTGCTTGGTACGGTATGGGGAATCCTGTCGAGTTTCATAGGAATGAAGGAACTTGGTGTTGCTGATCTCAGTGCAGTTGGAGCCGGTATCGCGGCAGCGCTGACCACGACTGTAGCAGGATTGCTGGCTGCGATTCCCGCAAATATTTTTCATAACTTCGTTGTCGGCAGGATTAATTCACTTGCTGGAGATATGGATCGGTTTCTTTCTGAACTTGTGGATGTCTGTAGAAGAGGCAGTCTTGAATGATACGAACCCGGTATAAGCAGTTCTCCCAAATTAATGTCACGAATCTGGTGGATGTCACCCTTGTTCTGCTGGTGATCTTCATGCTGACATCTCCGGTTATGCAGCGAAGTGCGGATGTCACTCCTCCTTCTTCGAACGCGGGAAGGGTTCTGAGCAGTCTTGATCCCGGCGAGTCGCTGGTTGTCGAGATCGACGCCTATGGCAACCTGACCATTGCAGGTGAGCTGGTTCTGCTGGAGGATCTGTCGGATATTGCTGAAGCAGCTCATAATTCCGGCCGTTCCGAAGCCTTTGTCAGGGCGGACAGGGATGTGCGATACGAAGTAGTTGCGAATACCCTCACCGAACTTGGCAGCGGAGGATACCTTAATGTGGGGCTGATACAGGAATCGAGACTGGAACCTGATGAAATTCACTGATTCCAGACCTTTCGAGAGGAAAAGTTACTTCCTCCGTCGTCGAGACGTGATCTTTGTCATAGCAGGACATGTACTTATTCTCGCGGTTGGGCTGATTACATCTTCGAGCAGTGTAATGGTGCTTTCCGACGGAGGTGATGCCATAATGGTGAACATGGTCACACTGACTTCGAATGAAATAACATCTTCTCCTCCGGATATAGGGCATCCTGCGGAAAACCCGGCTGAAGCGGCAACTGTGATATCAATACCAGAGATTCATGAGGAACAGATAATTGATCCGCAGGAGACAGAAGACCAGACTTCTGATCAAGTGGAAGAAGTTGTTGAAGTTCAGCCAGAGCATGAGAACCATGAAGAATCAGAAGCTCAGGATTCCATGGAAGCGTCAGAATTCGTTTCTGTCAGCGGGGAAGGAGAAGCTGGTTCAGGCGCTCCAGGACCCGGAACATATGAGTCAAGAGTGTTTAACGCAGTAAGAAGAGGATACAGAACATCTGTGGAACCTGACAGATCCTACCGGGTAATTCTAACAGTTAATCCGGATGGTACATCTGAGATTGAGGTTGTCAGGAAAAGTGGAACATCGGCGTTTGACAGAGCTGTGGAAAGCGCGCTGTCAAGAGCGCAGATTCCGCCTATGCCGCCGGGAAGAAATGCCCCGGCAATAATTAATATTGAATTTCTGGGACCGGAGTGAACGGATGAGAGCTTCAGGCATGATAATGCCCTTATTGATCTGCATGGGTACTGTACCGGCAGGTGATTTTATTCCAATGACGCCTGCAGGCGCTGAGTGTATTCCAGTGTCCGTCACTGTGAGCGGTGACAGAGATATTGCAGACGTAGCGAGAGAACAGCTGCGGGAGGATATCGATTTTTCCGGTCTCCTGATAACTGATGATGATGGTTACGCAGAAGTAACTGTTGAAGTCAGAAATGTAACCGATGGAATTGAGCTCAGGGCAGAAGTCTATTCGGGCGGAGAACCGCTTCTGGCCAGGAATTACTCCGGGAACACAATCTATTCGCTTGTACATGCGTTTGCTGATGATCTTGTATATGACCTTACCGGTGAAAAAGGAATCGCTTCCACATGGATTTCCTATATTACCAGAACCGGATCCCGCTACGCTCTGGCGGTCAAATCAATGGATCCCAGATCAGAAAGACATGTCATAACGGATGATGAAGTTATTACAACTCCGGCATGGTCTCCTGATGGTGACAGAATAGCGTTTACATCCTTTCAGTCCGGTAATGGTGATCTGTGGTGTTACAGTTTTTCGGATGCTTCAGCAAGGAATATTCTCTCAAGTCCAGGGCTCAACTCCTCACCCGCATGGAGTTCTGATGGCGAGTCGATTGCACTGACACTTTCCCGGGGTGGCAATGTGGATATATACGTGCTTGATCCCGCGTCCGGTGAGACAAATCGTCTCACGCTCAGAGGATCCATTGAAACCTCAGCAAGTTTTTCACCAAATGGAAGGCAGATCGTCTTTACCAGTGACAGAATTGGATACCCTCAGCTCTATATCATGGACAGTTCAGGCGGAACGGCTATGAGAGCAACCCGATCCCACTCGTATTGTGACAGCCCGTCATGGTCACCCGATGGTGACAGAATAGCCTATACCGCCCGGGTGGGGAACGATTTCCATATATTCGTCATGGATGCTGACGGCTCAAACATCCGTCAGGTTACATTTGAAGGGACTCTCAATGAAGACCCTGTATGGGGGCCTACAGGAAGGCATATCGCCTTCAGCAGCGATATGGAAGGACAACGTGGTATTTTCGTGCTGGAACTTAACGGGCTAACGGTAAGAAAGCTTTCCCTGAGCGGTGAGAGTTACTGTCCGACATGGTCACCGCTGGGATTCAGATAATCCGATCATTTCTCCCATGAAAGGAAGGATGCTTATAATGAAAGTTCGATTGACAGCGGCGATGGCCGTATCCATTATGCTTGTACTTGCAATGTCTATCTTCGGATGCAGACCGGATGATACGATTCCGGACGGAGATGATACAACCACTGTTTTTATAGAGCAATTCGCGGACACCCTCACGGGAGTATGGGAAACAGATACGATGTCCACAGGAATGGAAATGCTTCTTGTTTATCAGGAACACCTGAACGATATCTTTTTCAACTACGACAGTGATGAGTTGTCATCTGAAGCTCTTGATATTCTGATGGAAAACTCGTCCTATATCCTGGAAACACCAGGATTCAGAATCCTTATCGAAGGTCACTGCGACGAAAGAGGAACAATTGATTACAACCTTGCTCTTGGAGAGAACAGAGCGCTCTCCGTATATAACTATCTTGCTAATTACGGCATAGCTTCCACCCGACTTCAGTTTGTCAGTTACGGCAAGGAACGCCCCTTTGATCCGGCTCATAACGAACAGGCCTGGGCATTTAACAGGAGAGCTCACTTCAGAGTTCTTCCGGGAAACTGATATGATTCGTGGAATTATTGCTGCGGTTTTTCTGTCACTTGCATTTACCGGATGCTTTGGCTTCTGGGTTCACACTCCGAAGGAGATAGAAGACATTGAATCCGGGCAGCTTTCGATGCGGTATGAAATAGATTCTCTGACCCTTGCTATGAAAGAAAATGAAAGTCTTTTGAGAGGGCTTCAGGCTCAATCAGGCTCCAGGACTTCTACGGAGATTGAGAGGCTTACCGCCATTGCTGACGAACTTGCTCTTGCATTGAACAGGCTTGGCAGTACGAGTGGAATCACTGAACAGGATACTGTCTCCGGACCTGACGCCCGTCTTCTCTACGATGAAGCTTACAGACAGTTCCAGCAGGGGAGTTTCGAGATATCAGCACAGGGGTTCATGGAACTTCACGAGAAATTCCCGGCCTCTTCTCTAGCTGATGACGCTTTGTATTACATGGCCATCTGCTGGGAAGCAGCCGGACAGTCGCATCGCGCCATAGAGGATCTGGTTGCCCTGTATTACATGTATCCAGGTTCCGAATGGGCTGCAGGAGCTATTTTCAGGGCAGCTGATATCTATGGTGCTCACAGCGCTCCTTTCGAGAGAGACCGTCTCTTTGATCTTTTGCTCAACAGATATCCTGAGAGTGATGAGGCTGCGCTTGTCAGGGAACAATACCGTTCTGAACAGAATTAACGATAACCTGATTGCATGCTCAACCCTGATCGCAGTGAAAAGTCTTCGATATGAAACAGCTTTGACGTGTTCTTTGACGGAAATGTTTTATCCGTGCAAATTTTAAGGTTGCACATTTACGGATCATTGGCTGCGGGAGTGGCGGAATTGGCAGACGCGCCAGATTTAGGATCTGGTAAGCTGGGCTTGTGGGGGTTCAAGTCCCCCCTCTCGCACCATTTCAAAGGAAAGAACAACTGATGTATGACATTGTGAAGTCAGAAGAAAACAGAAGAACAGTATGTTTCACGGAATCATCCGACAGGATGTCATCGCATTTCCGTGATATTCGCAAGCAGATTACAAAGGATCTTAAAATACCCGGGTTCAGGCCGGGAAAGGTTCCCAGGTCTATTATTGAAAAACAGTATGGAAATATTATAAAGGCTGAAGTCGCTGATATCGTCAGACGGGAACTCACTTCAATATTGCTTGAAGAAGAAGACTGGATACTTGATGATAAGGATCCCGAGGGAAAGATAGAACTTCCTGCGGATGAGAAAGCGTACTCTTTCGAATTGACTTTCTCACTCTTTGAAACACCTGAACCCTCAGGTATTGACGGTATTAATATAGAACTGCCTTCGCTTGATATTGAAACCGCAGCAGAGGATATGATAGAATCGTTCCGGGAGAGAATGGTCACCTTCGAAACAGTTGAGAGGGCGTCTGAAAAGGGTGACCTTGTGTTGCTTGAAGCTTTGAAGGACGGGGATTCGGGAGAACCGCAGAAGTTCAGCGTAAGAATTGGAGAATCACAGATTGGCACCGGTTTTGATGAGCTGGTTCTGGGAGCTGAGGCCGGTACACAGTTCCTGGCCAGGATGGATAGTAATACAGAGGATAACCTGCATCCTGTTCATAAGTTCAGGGTAACTGAAATCAGAAATCCTGTTCTTCCCGAGCTGGACGACAAATTTGCAAAGAGAGCAGCTGATGCTGACAGTATGGAAGACCTCCGGAAAAAAGTGGAGAAAAGCGTCAAAAACCGCTACAATCAGGAGATAGTCTATATTAAAGAAAGAGAAGCCATCGACAGTCTTCTCGAAAGTAATCCATTCGCCCCCCCTGTGTACATGGTCGATAATCTGACGCAGGACTACATTTCAAGACTCGAGGAAGAAGAACCCGGCCAGGAAACCAGAGAAGCTACAAAAGAACTTGCTCTGAAGAAGGTTCGGGAATTTCTTTTGCTCAGAGCTGTTGCTTTGAAGGAAGATATCGAAATTACTGAAAAGGATATTAATACTGAAAAGAATCCTGAGGAATCGGCTGCATCCGTTCTGGACAGAATCAGAAACAGAAAAGCCTTGGAACTTATCCTTGATCATGCAGATATCACTGAAAAAGAGCTTCTAAAGGAAAAAGACAAAAATGCATCCGGGGAGGAACCGAAGTCATCCTGGCACTGGATAGGTGTTGAGGATAACGGAACAGAACCGAATGAGGAAACAGCAAAGAAAGAGGAACAATCCTGATGCCATCTATCATACCGTTTGTTGTTGAGCGAGAAGGAAACAGGGAAAGATCATACGATATCTATTCGCGACTTTTGAAGGAGCGGATCATATTTGTAGGTGATACCATGACCGGTCAGACCGCCAGTCTGATCGTTGCACAGTTATTGTTTCTTGAAGGAGAGGATTCCAAGAAGGACATCAACATGTATATCAGCAGCCCTGGAGGCATAGTTTCATCAGGGCTTGCGATTTACGATACAATGCAGTTCATAAAACCCCCGATAGCCACATTCTGCATGGGCACTGCCGCAAGTATGGCAGCAGTCCTTCTGGCTGCCGGTGCGAAGGGCAAACGAAACATCCTTCCCCATGCAAGAGTGATGATTCATCAGCCAATGGGGGGGACTCAGGGCCAGGCCACAGATATTGAGATACAGGCGAGAGAGATAATAAAACTGAAAGAGACACTGAATGCTATTATTGCTGAACATACCGGGCAGCCGCTGGAAAAAATAGTAGTCGATACTGACAGAAATTTCTGGATGGGTGCACAGGAAGCGGTCGATTACGGTATTGTAGATAACATGCTTTTATCCAGGACTTGATGGGAAATATTATGAGTAAGGAAAAGAAGTGTTCATTTTGTGGAAGATCAATTGCTGAGGTCAAGCAGCTTATACAGGGTCCCGGTGTTCATATCTGCGACGAGTGTATAAGGTACTGCAGCGAGCTTGTTGATATTGAAAAGGACATCAGGGATGAGGTTCCGGAACTCGTAAGGGAGATTCTGCCTGTTCCTTCCGAGATAAAGGCGCAGCTGGATGAATACGTGGTTGGTCAGGAGCAGGCTAAAAAGGTTCTCTCAGTTGCTGTTTACAATCATTACAAAAGATTGCGATCCAGAAACAATTCCGGGGAGGTTGAACTCGAGAAGAGCAACATTCTCCTGATGGGACCCACAGGTGTCGGAAAGACGCTGCTGGCAAAGACTCTGGCAAAGATACTGGACGTTCCTTTTGCAATAGCGGATGCTACAACACTTACAGAAGCGGGATATGTCGGAGAGGATGTCGAGAATATACTGCTCAGACTGCTTCAGGTTACTGACATGGATGTTCTTGCCGCTCAACAGGGTATCATTTATATAGACGAACTTGACAAGATTTCTAGAAAATCGGAAAATCCGTCTATTACAAGGGATGTTTCCGGCGAGGGAGTACAGCAGGCTCTTCTGAAGATCATCGAAGGAACTATCGCCAGCGTACCTCCTCAGGGTGGCAGAAAACACCCTTATCAGGACAATATTCTCGTAGATACAAGCAATATCCTCTTTATCTGCGGAGGCGCATTCAATGATCTGGAAAAGATCATAGAGAAACGTCTTAAGAAAAGCTCAATGGGATTCAATGCATCTATCAACTCTTTTGTTGACAGTGACATCAATATCATGAGTAACGTTCAGCCGCATGATCTGGTCAGATATGGACTGGTTCCCGAGCTTGTAGGCAGACTGCCTGTTCATGTGGCACTTGATGATCTGGATATTGATGATCTTGTCAACGTTCTTACAAAGCCCAGGAATGCCCTTGTGCGACAGTACGAATACCTTTTCGAACTCGAGGATGTAAAGCTTGAGTTCACAAAAAGTGCTCTCAGGGAAGTTGCGCAGAAAGCAAAAAAGATTGGCACAGGAGCCAGAGGATTACGTTCCGTAATCGAGAATGTACTTCTGGAACCCATGTACCATCTGCCTGATCTTGATGATGTGATCAAGCTCGTGGTTTCTCCTGCTGTGATCAGAGGGGAATCAGAGCCGAGGATTATCAGATCCCGGAAAAAGAAAGAAACCGGAAAAGCCGGCTGAAACGACTTTTAATACTGATGTCTTCACTGAATGTTAAATTTCTTCGAAGCTGTCCCGGTTCCGGGAGTCTTCCACATGACGGGTTGCCTGAAGTATCTTTTGCCGGCCGATCCAATGTAGGAAAATCGTCACTTCTCAACAGACTGAACGGGGGCACAACCGTAGCCCGCACAAGTTCCAGACCGGGCTGCACACAGTTCCTTAATCTCTACACAGTTTCCGGCAGTTACTACATTGTAGATCTTCCGGGATACGGATATGCTCGGGCGCCGTCAAAGAATCGCGCGGAGTGGGCCGGCTGGATCATGACCTATCTGATGGAAAGAATGCCTCTGCGGGGAGTTGTGCTGCTGGTTGACGCAAGGCATCCATGTCTCCCTATTGATATGGAGATGGTTGAATTCCTGAAGAAACGGGGGAGACCATATGTGATTGCGCTCACTAAATCGGATAAACTGAAAAGAGGAAAACTTGCTTCAGCTGTCAGAGAAGCTCAGGATATGGGACCGGTAATTCCAGTGTCTTCAATTACCGGATTCGGCATAAAGGAATTGAAAAAATGGCTTTTCCAGGTTGTATCATAATGAAAGGATTATCATGCCAGCGACCATATTAACAGGGTTGCAATGGGGAGATGAAGGCAAGGGGAAAATGGTTGATCATCTTTCGGGAACCGCCGATGCGGTGGCGAGGTTTTCAGGGGGTGCGAACGCCGGGCATACCGTTGAAACAGGAGGGCGCAGGATTGCTCTCCACCAGCTTCCGAGCGGATTGATTCATCCTGATCCCCATGGAGTCATCGGTGCCGGTTGCGTGCTGGATCCTGCAGCCCTGATGGACGAAATAAAGACACTGGAAACATACGGAATCTCGATCTCGGACCGACTTGCTATTTCCGGAAAAGCACATCTTGTTCATCCCGCAGGAAAATATTTCGAAAGAAAAAATGAAGATAAAAGAGGCGTTTCAGCGATAGGAACCACCTGTAGAGGAATCGGCCCGACCTATGTCCGGAAATTCATGCGGAAAGGTATCCGGCTGGAGGATGCTGCCATGCCGGGAATATTTCTGGAAAAATCAGCGCTGATAACCGAAGACTGTCTGAAAACACTTGATCTTTCTGAAGATGAAATCAGGTCTCTCCATAATGAAGTGGACGTTTTCAACAGCATATCTCTGAAACTTGTTGAATATGCTGAAGATGTATCTCTTCTCCTGGCAAGAATACTTGATAACGATGGTTCCGTTATCGCTGAAGGAGCACAGGGATCTCTTCTTGATCCTGATCATGGCACATACCCCTTCGTTACATGTGGTTCATGTGTTGCGGGAGCAGCATGCACCAGCCTTGGGATAGGACCGGTAAGGATTGATGAAGTTGTAGGAGTCATGAAAGCCTATTCCACCAGAGTGGGGAACGGCCCTTTTCCCACAGAGCTGACCTGCGAGCTTGGTGATCGAATCAGAGAGCAGGGAAACGAATATGGCGCAACCACAGGAAGACCCAGAAGGTGCGGGTGGTTTGATGCCGTTCTGACGAATTACACTGCCAGGATAAATGGTTGTACCTGGACTGCTCTGACACTTCTGGATGTGCTGAGCGGTATCCCCGAAATAAAAGTCTGCAAGAAATACGAACTTGACCCGGAGACAGATCTCACACTGTTCGAAACAGGCGAAAGACTGGGGAAGCATACTCCGATATATGAGACTCTGCCCGGCTGGGAAAAAAATATTTCCGGAGAACGGAACTGGGAAGCCCTGCCTGAAAACGCGAAACGGTATGTGCTGTTCATTGAGCAGCTTATCGAAGTACCCATCAGAGCAGTTTCCACAGGACCCGCCAGGGAGGATCTGATCTGGAGAATGTAGTTTTTTTCGATACACACTGTCATCTCTGCGATGAACGCTACAATGATGATCTAAAGAGCGTTCTTTCAAATGCGGATAAATTCAATGTTACCAGGATAATGGTTCCGGGGATATCACCGGACAGCAGCCGGAAGGCAGCGGAACTATCCGGGAGATATCGGGGGATATTCGCCTCTGCCGGAATCCATCCGAATGAAGCAGATCTTGATTCTGCTGATATGTTTACTGACATTGCAAGAACAGTGCTATGCCCGGGAGTTATAGCTGTGGGAGAAACAGGGCTGGATTTTTTTCATAAGGAAGTTTCTCCTTCGCTC
>DAOWNO010000043.1 GCA_030642525.1 Candidatus Aegiribacteria sp. | reverse complement strand
GGGTAAAAACAGCCGGCACGCCAGAAACGAGAAAGTATAAACAAGCGAAAACAATCATAAGAAGCTCCCTTCAATCTCTTAAAAAGATAGCATAGTACAATTTAGTTTGTAAATGTAGAATACGGCATTATATGGTGTACGGCAAGTGGCGGCAAATAAGGAGCTACTCTTCTTCTTCGCCCATCCATATGCCCTTGTCAAGAAGCTTCCATACGGGTTTACCTGTTATTTCTTTCAGATCTTCCAGTACGTCAAGCTGTGTGGGATCGACCTGCAGAGACTGGGTAAACATATCAACAGCTTCCTCATCCTGTGCGATGATGGCAAACAGTCTGCCCATGGCGTTGTATGCTTCGGTGAGTTCAGGATCGAGTTCAGCGGCCTGTTCAAGTAATTCCATTGCGTTATCGATCATTTCCTGTTCATCAAGTTCTCTGTCCCAGATCTCCGCTGTGGGGATATTATCAAGTAGAGATAGAGACCAGCAGAGCCCCTTGCCAAGGTATGCGAGGGGATTATCAGGATCAAGTTTCAATACTGAATCGTAGAGGGCCAGTGCTTCCTCCGGGCTGCGGTCTTTCCTCATATGCTCCGCCATGTCCAGTATGGCATCAATATTATTTGTCTCTGACTTATTTTGATCACCAAGCGGTTTTTTGGTTTCTCGATCCATTTACGTTTCTACCTCCACAGGTGTTTTCACGGTTCCGCCTTCATTACACCCTGCGAAGCCATTCGTCAAGCCCCTGTATAATTGTTGCCTGTACGACCCTGTATACAAGCTTCAATTCAATTAGTATCATCTGTTGTTGGAGGAAATCGAAAATGTTGTTTCATGAAAGGCTTCCTGAAAGGAAACCGATGAGCCCCGAAGGGAGAACGAAGATTCAAAGAGTGTCCCGAAGGGAAAATATGCTGGAGACCGATATCAGGTATCTCAAGGGTGTCGGACCCGCGAGAAGCAGTCAATTAGCTAAACTTGACATACATACTGTAGGAGAGCTTCTTCTTCACGTCCCGGCGCAGTATCGTGACAGAAGAATAATAACTCCAATCAGGAATCTTATCCCTGGAGAAGAATCGAATATATCCGGGACTGTGGTGTCCAGCGGCTTAAGGAAATCCCGAAAAGGGAAGAGTGTGTTCCAGGTTGAGCTTGAAGACAGTTCCGGAAGAATTAAACTATCTTTCTTCAACTGGAAATACATTGCCGGCAGACTGCAGCCCGGATCAGAGGTTATCGCCAGCGGAAAGATCGTTTTCTTTGGCGGTCTTTCAATTGTCCATCCCGATCTGATTTTTCTGAACGGAAAATCTGTGGAATTACCTCTGGTGCTTCCTGTCTACCCTCTTACCGCTGGAATAACCCAGGGAATAATGAGAAAACTGGTGACATCCGTCATTGAGAAATATGTGACTCATTTAAGTGAGATCCTGCCCTTTGAAGTGCTGAATTCATATGGTTTCCAGAACCGCGCTGAAGTCGTTCGTGCAGTTCATTTTCCGAAAGATCCTCTCCGGGGAGAGCAAGCCAGAAAAGTGCTGGCGCTTGAAGAATTATTTCTTTTTCAGTCCATTCTGAATCGTGTCAGGATGAATGCCTCTCTCAGACCTGGAATTCCGATTGAACCACCACCGGATACTTTAGGTGAATTTTTGGAGAAGCTGCCTTACGAACTTACAAACGCCCAGAAAAAAGCTGTAAGAAGAATAACTGAAGAACTTTCCCGGAATGTACCTATGAGAAGATTGCTTCAGGGAGATGTGGGTTCAGGCAAAACAGTTATAGCCGCTGCTGCATGTGCTTTGTGCTGCAGAGCCGGTTATCAGGTTGCTGTTGTGGCTCCGACCGAAGTTCTGGCCGCTCAGCACTACAGAACACTCAGAGGAATGCTGGAGCCGATGGGCATCAAATGTGATCTTCTGACAGGTGGAACAACCGGTTCACAGAGAAAGTTTGTTTCGGAATCGCTGGAAGATGGCTCCCTTGATGTTCTTATCGGTACTCACGCAGTATTGGAGGATACGGTAGTAATACCAGGACTTGGACTGTGCATTATCGACGAGCAGCATAAATTCGGAGTAGAACAGAGGGAAAAACTTCTGGCTGGACGTCGACCGTGTCCTCATCTTTTGATCATGTCTGCGACACCAATACCCAGAACACTTGCCATGACGGTATATGGCGATCTTGACATTACTCTGATTGATGAAATGCCTCCAGGCAGGGGCAGAATACATACCTGCGTAATGAGCAGAGATAGAAGAAGTGAGGTGTACAGTGCCCTCGTAAAAAGACTTGAACTCGGAGAAAAGGCTTACATCGTTTATCCGTTACGGGAGGCTTCTGTGGAACTTGATCTGAGGGATGCTACAACATCCTTCCAGGTACTCAGAGATGGACCGCTGGGGAAATACAACGTTGGCCTGTTGACAGGAGCTATGAAAGCCTCCGAAAAGCTGGGTGTTACACGTAGATTTGCGTCCGGTGAAATCTCGGTGCTGGTCAGCACAACCGTAATAGAGGTTGGGCTTGATGTTCCCGAGGCTACAGTGATGATTGTTGTGAATGCTGAGCGGTTCGGACTGAGCCAGCTTCATCAGCTGCGCGGAAGAATAGGCAGAGGAAAAAAAGATTCGTGGTGTTTTCTCATGAAGGGTTCCCAATGCGGGATTGAGTCTGCGCAACGCCTGTCCGTTCTGGCTTCTACCGATAATGGTTTCAGAATCGCGGAGAAAGATTTGGAATTAAGAGGCCCAGGAGATGTAATCGGTACGAAGCAGCACGGCATTCCATTTTTCAGGATCGCTTCACTTATCAACGATGCAGACCTGATTGAGAAGGCCTCTGAACTGGCTTCTGGTAACGGTTCAGGAAAACCTCTGCTGCAGGAATACAGGTGGCGTTTTGGTAATCTGGATCTTCCCGGAATCTGATGAATTTTTCAGAGGTTGTCACATGTATGCTTCAGTTCCTATCTTTGTATACTCGGAGGGATGGTATTTCAAATTGTGGGGTACTTGACATAGGAGTCATGAGAAATTCAATTTGATATAAATGAAAGCTGACTCACAGCATTGCAATCAAAGGGAGCAGGTTGGAGATGGGCTTAGGAGATGATAAGGTAAAGAAGCTGCTGCAGGCTGCAAGAATGAATATACAGCAGGGTGAACGCAGGGAAGCTCTTAGGACATATCGCGAAGCTCTTGAACTCGATCCGGATAATCAGCAGATATTGGACAGGATCAATACTGTTGAACGCGAAATCTCAGCAATGGATAAGTTCAATAAGAGTAGATCCACCAGAGTACACAGTGCTGGGAGGAACATTTCATCATCCGGATTCGTGGAAGACTGTATTAAGAGATCAGATGAAGCAAGCAAGGCTGGTGACGAAGTAAGAGCATTGCAGGAGCTGGAGCGTGCGAAGCGTCACGATCCTGATAATAAAGTTGTAAAGAAGAAGATAAAATTTATCAAACGATTGATCAAAGCAAATGAATTGGCAGATCTTGCTCGCAGCGGGTTGAAAGGCAACAATCCGGTAACTGCACTGGATAATATCAGACGCGTTTTTGATATCTGGCCTTCAGCACCTGTTCTTAGTGAATTGCTCGATCTTATAGAAAAATTCCAGCCAGCAGCAGTTGCACCGGAGAAAAAGAAACCGGAAACCGTGGTTCCTGCTAAAAAGCGTGCTGAAGTAATAGCAGAGGAAGAGCCTGTTGTTACTCCTATCCCGATTCCATCCGGCCCGCCAGAGAAGAAACCTGAAAAGCCAGTCGAGGATAAGAAGAAGAAAGCGGCAAAGCCTGTTCCTGAAAAGAAGGAGAAAGCTGCAAAACCTGTCCCGGATAAGAAGAAAAAAGCCGTAAAACCACCTCCGGAAAAGAAGAAAAAACCTGTTCCGCTACCTGAATCGGAAAAGGGCGGGAGGAACAGGATTTATTTGATCATTGGAGCGGTTGTTATATTGGCTATCATCGTGTTCGCAGTGATAAAGTTTACGGGAGGGCCTGCAACTGAACCTGAGGTAATTGAATACATTCCACCTCAACCTTTCATTGAAACAATTGTTGTACAGGGTACGACAGACATTAATCTCACGCTCGATGGAGTACCTGTTCATGAGAACAGACCCGGCGTCTTCGTATTGAGCGATACTGTATTCAATGAGAGAATCATAGAAATTTCTGCCGAGGGTTTTGAAACCGCAGTTCTTAATCCCAGATTTGAAGAAGCACAGGTAAATGTGGACACGCTGATGCTTGATTCACTCGGAACCTCAATTGTTCAGGTCACCATGGGTTACACAATGCCTGAGGGAGAAGATGATCCTGGTCTTGATGCTGTGATTTTCCTTATTGATGGAGAAGAAATAGAAGGCAATATTGACTCCATTCAGACAGGAATACACGTATTCGAAGCAATACTTGAAGGATACAGAGTAATGCCGGAATCAATTCTTGTGAATCATACAATTAATTTCGAACATGATCTTAACATCCTTGCTGCCGAGCAATCACAGATTACTCTTCAACTTTCATCTGATACCCCCGGGAACGCCAGTTTCTTCATTGATGGAAGCCGTGTTGCAACCGGACGCAGAATGACTGAAGTGCTTCCTTTCGGAAGTTACTACCTTCAGGTCACAATGGATGAAAGGGAAGAATGGGGTGCTTCGATCAATTTGGGGCATGATGGTTACAACAGAACAGTTTCACTTGCAGAACTGATCCTTCCCGGCCATCTGATGGTTGGACCGGAACCATGGTCTGACGTTTATGTAGATGGTAATCATGTGGGGACTACACCATTCGGAGGTGTGGAACTTGAACCTGGAACATACACTGTCCGGCTCTCAAATCCCGGTTTTGAGGATGATGTTCATACTGTTGAAATAGCAGCAGGTGAAACGTCGGCGATACAATTCAATGCTGTTTCAATTGTGGAAGCGGTTGAAGATACTGTCGAAGTAGAACCAGTTGAGGATTTGCCAATATCATCACCTTTCGCGATCCAGCAGACTGCTCCCGTGGTACCATCACTGGCGAGTGCCAGAGGTGATCTGCATGGTTACGTTACTCTTGCGGTTCTCGTTGGAGTTGATGGGTCTGTGCAGAATGTAACCATAGTTAATGATCCTCTGGGACTGGGATGCGGTCAGGCAGCGGTTGATGCTGTTCGTACCTGGGTCTTCAGTCCGGCGATGCAAGGTTCTCAGCCGGTTGAAGTCACTACTAACGTCTCGGTCCGATTCGATATCGAATAGAACCGACTGCCATGTTTCAGTTGCACGGGATGTATGGTAACTGGACACCTGCTATTGATATTTATAAAGCACAAAATGCGTGGCTGGTGTATGTAGAACTCCCTGGATTATCATCGAGTGATATAGAACTGATTGTTTTTTCTGATGGTTTTGCTTTCAGAGGAACCAGAATACCACCGGAAAAGGGACTCATCGCAGAGAAGCTTGAGATTTTCACAGGAATATTCCATCGTGAGATTCATCTTCCGGGGAAAGTTGATATAGCTGAAGTTACTGCATCTATGAAAAATGGAATTCTCTGCATTAAACTCCCTGAATTGAATCAGACAAGTATCAGGATTTCCGAAAGTAGTACCAGGGAGTTTTCAATAGCAATAAAGGATAAAGGAGAGTAAATGGTTCGGGAAAACACCCTGGAACTTCCAGAAATATTGCCGATTCTGCCAAATCCAAATGGGGTAATGTATCCATACACTATAATTCCCCGCACAATAACCAGTTCCGAAACAGTCGAGCTTGTAGATGACGCAGTCAGGGGAGATAAAATGATCGGTCTGGTTTGTGTCAGGAAAACCGTTGATCGACAGATTGTACCAGCTGATCTGTACAGGACAGGTACAGTAACGGGTATTGACAGACTGTATCGGTTTCCCGGGGATATAATCAGATTACACCTGAGAGGGCTTGCCAGATTCAGAATACTTGAATTTGTTGATTCAAAAGCTCCATATCTGCTGGCCAGAGTGGAAAAACTGGAAACAGTGTATCCCGAGAGTGATATCGAACTCGATGCCTGGCAGAATACTATTGTGATGCAATTGAAACAGATTTTCGAACTTACCAGAAGCATTCCTGATGATTCGCAGTTCATGGAACTGTCTGACGATCCCGAAAGACTCAGTTTCCTGGCAGCCAGCAGGATAGAAGCCAACATAGAAGACAAACAGAAGATTCTTGAGGCCGACAGTATTCTTGAGCGGCTCTGGCAGCTATCCAGAATAATGGAGAAAGAAATCAGGATACTCAAACTTCGCAATAAAATTCAGGGACAGGTCAGGAACGAGATTGAGAAGGATCAGAAGGAGTACATTCTGAAGGAGCAGCTTAAAGCTATTCAGAAAGAACTTGGAGGAGAAAGTGAAAATCCGGAAGCCGAGGAGCTCAAGGAGAGGATTTCAAAGAAGAAGCTTCCCGACAAGGTCAGAAAAGCTGCCCATGAAGAACTCGACAGAATGACAAGAATGCATCCCGGCATTCCGGAAGTTGCTGTTATCCGGAATTATATCGAATGGATTCTTAGCCTGCCCTGGATGGAAAGCACAAAAGATAAACTGAATATTGCCAGAGCAAGATCAGTTCTGGAGAAAGACCATTACGATCTTAAGGATGTGAAGGAGCGAGTGCTTGAGTTTCTGGCAGTTCGTAAGCTGAACCCTGAAGGTAAAGCTCCCATACTCTGTTTTGTGGGACCTCCCGGCGTCGGCAAGACCTCCATGGGAAGAAGTATCGCGAGATCTCTCGGCCGCAAATTCGTTCGACTTTCACTGGGAGGAGTTCACGACGAAGCGGAGATCAGGGGACACAGAAGAACTTATATTGGAGCGATGCCCGGCAAGATAATCCAGGGGTTAAAGGAGGCAGGAAACAATAATCCAGTTTTCATGCTCGATGAAGTTGACAAGATAGGCAGTGACTTCAGAGGTGATCCGACTTCTGCTCTGCTGGAAGTACTTGATCCCGAACAGAACTATTCTTTCAGAGATAACTATATGAATGTTCCATTCGATCTCAGCTCCGTGCAGTTCATTACTACCGCGAATCGACTCGATACAATACCCTCACCACTGAAGGACAGGATGGAGATCATCCGGATTCCTGGATATACAGCAGATGAAAAACTGGAGATAGCACGAAGGTATCTCGTGCGCAGACAAATGACCAATGCCGGTCTTTCGGGCAAGATACTCAGATTCCGGAAGGAAGGGATCAGAAGTATAATCTTAAGCCACACGCGTGAAGCAGGTGTAAGAGAACTTGAACGAACCATCGGCAAGATTTGCAGAAAAACTGCAATGAGACTTGCCGAGGGTAATGATGACCTTGTTATAGTCAATCCATCACGGTTGCACGAGTTTCTTGGCCCCAGGAAATTCACCCACGAAAGAATAGCGGATAAACCCTGTACTGGAATAGCCGTTGGGCTTGCCTGGACCCCCGCTGGAGGGGAGATTCTTCTCATCGAAACAATAATAATGGAAGGCAAGGGAGAGCTGAAGCTGACAGGGCAGCTAGGACAGGTGATGAAGGAGTCAGCTCATGCCGCCCTGTCCTGGATACGAACGCATTCAATAAAGTACGGAATTGATCTTGATTTTAAAAAGGTTGATATTCATTTACATGTCCCGGCTGGCGCGACTCCCAAAGATGGCCCTTCAGCAGGAGTGGCTATAACGATATCAATGTTATCAGCCCTGACTGGAAAACCTGTTGTTGCCGATATGGCCGTTACCGGTGAAATCAGTCTTCATGGAAAAGTAATGCCAGTCGGGGGTATCAAGGAAAAAATCCTGGGCGCGCTTGCTGCCGGGATAAACAAAGTATTTATTCCGGAGGAGAACGGTAGAAACCTGGATGAAATTCCGGAGAATATCCGTAGTAAAATAGAATTTGAGCTGGTGAAAAATATTCAGGATGTTATACCAAGCTTCATTCCCGGACTGAAAGAGGTTGATAAATGATAAGGAACATTACTGTCTCATTACTGCTTATTACCGTACTGTCTCTGGTGCCTGGATGTAAAGTTCCTTCAGATCGTATGATTACTTCTGAAGGCCAGGCAGTCTGCGGTAAACTGGAAAGCATCAGTGGACGCAGTGTTGTTTTCGAATCCTCAAATGTTACAGTTGAGCGGGATGAGGCCAGAATCTTTCTCAGAGACAATGCGGGAACATACAGAGGTTCTGTATCTTACATTGATGGTGTTCTCTCGATCATTACAGATTCAGGAGAGAAAAGTTTCCCGGTTGGTGATGTGCATACCATTATTTGGAGTGGAAGCAACAGCGAAACTTCAATAAGAATTGATGTCCCTGCGGCAGACGGATGGGTAAGAACAGGCATGCATGTAAGTGACGGTGATATTCTCTTCCTCACCGCGACAGGAAAAGTTACTTTAGAAACTGGTAACTGCGGACCATCCGGAATAAAATTGTTTTCAACGGCTAATGCTCTTATGCCCGGAGCGACAAATGGTCAATTGATCATGATGGTCTCCGAATCTGAGCCTGTTGCTGCGGGCAGCTCCTGGACAGGTGCTTCTCCGGGTAACGGAGAGTTGATGCTGGCTGTCAACATTCCCGACAGACAATCAACATCAGGATGCGGTGGGATTTATTACGTTACAGTATTGAAAACCGCCGGTGCTGACTCCGGATATTCAGTTATTTATCTTGCAAAAAGATAATATCAGTGAAAAAGCTGATTTGACTTGAGCAAACTACGAACTTAGAATATTATGAAGTTATGAAATTCGTGTTGCTTGTTCTTAATGATTTTGCGGAAGGTTAGGTTGAAATGAGAAGCTTAACTGTTACTCTGTCCATATCTATTGTTTTATTGGCATCTGTGTTCATGACTGCGATGGCGGACAGAATGCATCAGGTCACCTATGGGGATACACTCTGGGACCTTTCCATACGTTATTACAATACACCTTTTCACTGGGAAGATATCCTTCAAGCTAATGAATCACTTGAAGGAGTTGAGTACCTTCGTCCCGGTTCTGAACTGATCATTCCAGATATTTACAGCACTACTGTCAGCACCTCCGGAGGCAATACATCAGTTGAAATGTACACAACTTCCCTGACCAGCAGCAGATCCCTTCTCAGCAGGCTTTTACTGGAGACAACGGGAATGGTTACCGATAATCCGCCAGCCCCGGTCTGTTTTATCGTTGAGACCAACGTCGACGAAACTGTTCGATACACAAGCGAATTCTCTGTTCAGGGAGACATGATCGCTATGGATATCGGGCAGAACCAGGGAGTTGAGATTGATAGGGTATACAAGATCTATAATATTGGGGAAGAGGTAAGGCATCCTGAAACAGGTGAAAAACTTGGCAAGGTTATCAGGGTAGCCGGAGTCTGCAGAGTAATCAGGACATCTCCTACAGCAAGCATTGCTCTTCTTGAACACAGTTACATTCCTGTAATTGAGGGGGATTTCCTTGTTCCGTATACCTCAACAGCACCTGTTGAAGTTTCATCCAATGGTGTTGTCAGCGGTATGGACGCATGGATTATCGCGTTCCAGGATCCTGATTCTCAGAGAGCATATGCCTTCGATACAGTTTTCCTTGACAGGGGCTCGGAGGATGGTCTTCAATCAGGTGATATTTTTTATATGCACAAGTATGGACAGCTTTTTGACAGCCCGTCAGGAGGTAATGTAGTAACTCCGAACATTCCCGTTTCCAAGCTTATTATTCTGTCCACTTCACTGGAGAATTCAGCCGCTATGATTTTCTCATCGTCCTCTATTGATTTAATTGAGATAGGAGACAGAATCGAGCTGGCGCGAGAGCAGCAGTAGTACGGAATTTTCATGAGATGGAAAGTAGTTGTCGGGGGTGATAGACCATCGCGCGATACGATTCGTGTCATTGCCGAGTTGACCTCTCTTCTCCATGATGAAATTCTTCAATCACTTGGTGATGGAAATCTGACCGTACGAAATAATCTTTCAGAGAGTGAAGCACAGAAGCTGGCCGATCAACTGGGCAGAGACCCCGATGTGATATGCAGAGTATTACCGGAGAGGGAACCATCATCGACTTCATCACCTTCTTTCCGGGTTCTTCTGATAGATTT
>DAOWNO010000078.1 GCA_030642525.1 Candidatus Aegiribacteria sp. | reverse complement strand
TTGCCGTGACATTTCACAGGTACTTGAGTAATTGATGTAAGTGAGATCAACTGAATCTAAGTACTGGAGAATGAGAATAATGAAAATAACTGCGCTTCTATTTCTTATTGTTCCGCTCTTCCTGGCAGGTTGCCGGAATAGCGATGCTCAGATTATCCAGGTCAAGGTATGGGATGCGGACTTCCAGGTCATTCAGACCATCGACGATTCCATCACCCTTGCATCACTTAAAAGCATATGGGAAGACAGAACATCATTCACCATGCCTGAAAGACCGAATTTCACTCACAAGGTTGACATCGCCACAGCAGATGGATCTACACGGTGGCTGTACCATCCCGACGGCTATGTAACGGTCCTGAGTACCAGTGCCGGCACACCAATTTATCGTATTGCTCAACCGGACAGGCTGCGAGAGATACTGATTCCTGTAGTTGAGAAACAGAATAGCACAGTTCACGATCTTCTGCTTGACGGAACACTATCGTCATGTCAAACATCCCGAGACGAAGGATCTCTTTCATGTTGAATGAAACCTGCAGTCTACTCCCTTATTACGATACAAAATGTTTAGATGTTAGGCCCGGCCCCCGAAACGCTATCAGAATGCTGCCTTAATGTCCGCCCAGGTATTTCGCTCAAGGGAAGTAATATTCGCTGGAGTCATAATTGAAGCTCCATCAGGAGCAGTTATCGTCATGTCATCTATCCATACGATATCGCCAGCACTTGAGTAGATCCTTGCCTCGATGACCAGCCCTGTGTGACCTCCTTCAACCGTCCAGGAATAAGAATGAAGATCCCAGCCCTCTCCCGAACCATAATCGCTTGAACCACCGGCGCTGCCATTGTAGCCGTTTATGTCACCAGGGTCATCGTTCCAGTGAGCATAGATACGGCAGGAGGGGGCAGCTCCAGGTGTCGTGTCATACCGCCAGAATGATCCCTCTATCACATCACCATCTGAAAGCCCGGAAACCCACGCAACAAATGCCTGCGGTGTTCCAGATGGAGAATTGTCTTCAAGGCAGAGAGACTGTGAACCTCCGTGAACAGGATCGGTGGCAATCGTTGCGAAGATCGGCGGCTCTCCGGAACCATAATATCCCATGATTGTATAGGTCCCTTCCCAGTCACAGGTTTCCGTAGCAGCTATAGATGTTTGCACAAGGACAAAAGCCAGGACCAGTGCTAGAAAAAATTTCATATCCATTCCTTTCCTGCATATGTTCCATGATTTGTGATGTTACATCTTTGACCCATGTGCAGATAATCAAAATCGAGTGTTAAGGAAGTATTAAAAAATTGTTATGCTTTTGTAATAATTGAGAACAATCAGGTACCGATAAGCCTGACTGCGAGATGATAACTGGCTGGCTGTGTTCTGATGTTTTTCAAGGTTACCGGGGGTACAATATCCGTTAATCACAGAATCAATCGTATAAAAGTCACGCTTCTGACGTCTATTGTCAGTATGCCATCACCCGATATTTGATGTTCTGCTGTATATATCTCCAGCTGTTGCTTCCTGTCCTAAGGGATATTTTGTGAATAAATCCTGTTTAAATATTAATACTCTCTTAACAATGGCTCTTTATCATGGTTCTGTAGCCTGTGAATACAATGTTGGGAGATAAAAATGAATCCGGAATTGCGGTGCAGAAATCGCTGGTTGCTGTCAGTAATGCTGTCTGGCCCATTCTTCCTGCTGGGAAGTTTTCTGGTGGTACAGGGCATTCAATTTCCTGACAAGCTTATTCCATTCTTTCTAAACGGTCACTTCATCTCTGGAATGCTGCTTGTTTTATCACCTTTGCTTGTACTCGTTACTATGTCCGTGAGCTTGAAACAGGCGCGTAGAATGACAGACAGGCTAAGGAATACAGGCCTGATCGGTATCGCAAGATTTATATCGATCTATGAAACAACGAGGATGACTGCTGACGGACCTGTTATACGGATCGAACTGGAAATATCAACCGAAAATCATGATCCATACAGAACAGTTTATATAGAGAACGCAAATCTTATTAAACCTGCATTCCTATATCCCGGGAACAGGTTCAGAGTCATGATTGATCCCTTAGAAAAGGAAAACATGCTGATAGACTGGACACCGCTATATCTGCTGAATCAAGATCAGGAATACGCGGAAATCCGTGATTCGATTGCTGATAACACAAAAGTTTCAGAGTATATACCCATTCTATCTATGTGATTTATTCGCGGTATCGAGTGAAACCATATGGAATTGCGGACAGTATCAGTACAGAAATGAGAAGTAATCGTGAGCCGGGTTCTTTTCTTCAAAAACCAGGAGATACTGATTGGTATCTGCTTCAACCGATAACCAGCGGATACTTTTGCTCCCCGCACACAGTTCTCCCCCGGCTCACACAAATCGTTTTTCATAATCCAATCACGGGTATCTTAGAATAGCGGAGTATAAGAGCTTAAATACAGTAAGGAGCTAAATGACACTTATAGAAGCTATTCGCAGGGTCTTCTGGAAAAGCGGATTCCCCCGATTTCTGGATCTTCTCCGTAGAACCGCTTTCAAGCCCATTCTCTATCTTTGCATCGGAAAACCTGATATCATTCGCGTAACCCTGATGAAGATTGCTTATAACATATGTATGCGTCCCAGCGAAATACTTTGCATAGCCAGGTCTATCGAGATGAAACGCCCCTGCCGCCTTCTGGTTTTTGGACTGGGTAACGACAGCATGTTCTGGTCGATGATGAACCGCAGCGGGGAAACGGTGTTTCTCGAGGATCACCCCGTATGGTTCAGCAGAGTAACCAGCCTCAACCCATCGATCAATGCCTTTTTTATCGAATACAATACCATATTGATTGAATGGCATGAGCTACTCAACTACCCCAGATACCTCAGAATGGATTTCCCCGAGGATATCGAGAAGAAAAAATGGGATGCAATACTAATCGATGGTCCGGTTGGATGGAAAAATACTGCTCCGGGAAGGATGAAGAGCATCTTTGCTGCAGGCAATCTAAGAACCTCATCTGCAGATGTGTTCGTTCATGATTGCAACAGGAAGGTGGAGCAGGTCTACTCAGATCGATACCTGGGAAATGACAATCTTGTCAGGCAGGTTGGAAAATTAAGGCATTACCGATTCAGCGACCGGTCATGTGATCCCATAACATCAGATTCATCTGTTAATTCCGGGTTAATGGTAGAATCCTGCTCAGGTATTCCGGTGACAGCTGGATAACCGTTCGCGAAGAAATCCGAATCACTTCTTTTTAAGATTGCTTTCAGTGAATTAACAACATCCGAGGAGGTCGAAAAATGAGCTCGATCAGATGTGACATGCATGTGCATTCCCTTCACTCCCGAAAAAGTTCTCGATGGATACTCCGTTCCCTGAAAACTCCCGAATGCTTCACTCCACCTGCACTGGTCTACTCCATCGCGCAAAAGAGGGGAATGGATCTGGTCACCATAACGGATATCAATACAATCGAAGGTTGCCTTGAAATTGCCGAGCTGCCGGGTGTCTTCATCAGTGAGGAAGTATCGACCAAGCTCCCTGAGTCAAGAAAAACCGTTCACCTGCTTGTCTACGACCTGACACCGGAGCAGCATCAGGAAATTTGTATACTCAGGAGAAATTTCTTTGAACTGGTTGACTACCTTAAGAATGAAAAACTCCTGCACTCCATGGCCCACCCCTTCTTCTTCCCTGGAGAAGAGTTGACTCCCGCTGAATTTACAAGGGTTGTCAGATGCCTCGACCTTGTCGAGTCCCTGAACGGAACCAGATCCAGATATGAGAACAATGCCGTGGCATCAGTGGTCCGGGCTGCCAGGGAAGATCATTCCTTCTGCGGTTTCACTGGTGGATCGGATGATCATTGCAGCAGGTTCATTGGTCTGACGTACACCTCGGTAGAGGGCGCGAACGATATCAGGGGATTTCTTGAAGGAATTCGACAGGGAAAGGGGCTGCCTGAAGGGCAGAACGGCAGTGCCATCAGGGCAGCCTACTCAATCTATTCTATTGCATATTCTTTCTACCGTGACCGATTTACCAACAAGAAAGTTCCTGCAATGGCCACACTGGTTGCTGACAAGTTCTTTCATCCATCAGTGGCAGACGTAGAACCTACTGTCTGGCACAAATTTGACTTTCTCTTTCATCAGATGCTGAAATGGGCCAAACACCCCGATGAACTTGACTTTGAGGCTTTTCTTGCCAAAGAGCTGATGGATATCGGGAAGGATCTCAATCTCTCTCCGAAGAATCCCAGTCTTGGACATAAGGGGATTGATGAGAAAACCTTCGAGATACTGAACAGGCTGACAAACAGGCTTCTACAGCACTACCTGCCCCTTCTCGTAAAGAGGATATCCGACGGAAAGCTGCTCGAAGCGATGGAAGCCTTCACCGCACTGATTCCGGTCGTACTGCTGAACTTCCCGTACCCGATTGCCCACCTTGACAGAAAAAGGGGAAATAATGCGATGGAAACAATATCCGGGAGAATAGTCGGTGGCAATACCTGTGGGAGGAGCCGGGAGAAACGTGCCTGGATCACCGATACTATTGACGACCTCAACGGAGTTTCACGGACTCTGCAGAAATTCAGCAGCATAGCGGTTTCTGCAGGCCGGCAACTGGCTCTCATAACCTGCCAGAGCCGATCTCTCTCCTTTCCCGGATGGGTGGTCAACTTTCCACCTCTCCTTGAATTCCCTATTCCCGGATATCATGTGAAGCTTCTCTCTGTTCCTCCCTTTCTGGAGATGCTCAGATTTATCGACGAGAATGACTTCGGCATGCTCTATATATCCACTCCGGGGCCACTGGGAGTGGCTGCTCTTGCTATAGGCAAACTCCTTGGCATACCGACAGTTGCCATATATCACACGGATTTCCCAAGGCACATCAATCAGATAGTCCAGGACTCGAGGATTGGTGAATTCGCCGTGTCAGCCATGGCCTGGTTCTACGGGAGTGTTGACAGAATACTCGTTCCAAGCAGGTTCTACATCGATGATCTTGTGTCAATGGGTGTTCCCGGAGAGAAAATGGAGATCTTTCCGAGGGGAACGGATTCCGACCTGTTCTCTCCCATCCGGCGCGATTCTTCAACTCTTCTTAAGTACGGCGGACGACCGGAGACAACGAAGCTGCTCTACGTTGGCAGAATTTCCATTGAGAAGGATCTTGATATTCTTGCCGAAGCTTACCTCGGATTGGGAGAGACCAGAAATGATCTGGAACTGTATATCGCCGGAGATGGTCCATATCTTCCAGAGCTTCGCAAAATGCTCAAAGGCAGTGGAGTACACTTCTGTGGAGTGCTTTCCGGTGAGGAACTGTACAAGGTATATGCTTCGAGTGACATTTTTATTTTCCCCAGCACTACCGATACCTTCGGGAATTCTGTTCTGGAAGCCCAGTCATCAGGTTTACCGACGATAGTCACTAATCTGGGCGGCCCTCAGGAGATCATTATTCCCTACCGCAGCGGTCTTGTCTATTCCGGTCGTGATGTGAATGGTCTTATGGAGGCCATTGTCAGGCTGGCAGATAATATGGAGCTTCGACGCAGTATGTCCGATGAGGCTCGAAAGGTCGGGTTGTCCAGAAGCTGGGTGGCGGCACTGGAAACGATCTGGAACGCCCCTTTCATAGTTGGAAACGATTCAAAACCGTGGATGATGACTCCTCCCCCCCTAACAGCTTCTCCTGCCCGATATGAGATACCACTACAAACGGCTGATCTATGTCCTGATAGAGTGATATGAATTCCGGTGAAGATTCACTCAGCGATCCGTCCTCTGGAATAGACATGACCCCGACCGTGGAGTCGGCTGGAATCAATACCGAGTATCTTTTGAAGAGAATAACCGGAAGGAAAATACGGAAGGGACTTCTTATCTTCATCTTCCTGACAATTGCCGCTCTGACCATTTTATTCATCAGGACTCACTCTGAAGGTGTTGTTGAAGCGTTCAGGAACTACGATACGCGATTCCTTTTTCTAACTATCGTCCTGCTGATATTTGATATACTGCTGGGCGCTTTCAGAAACCACATTTTCATGAAGAAGCTGGATCCTGGAGTGGAATTCATGACAAGCCTCAGAGCCAATCTGGCCAACACTTTTGCAGGTGCGATTACCCCGTCTCAAGGGGGTGGAGGACCAGCCCAGTTTTACGTTTACCACCGGAAAGGTACGTCCATAGGCCAGGCTGTATTCGTTGCCGCATTTAATTATCTTTCCACTCTGATAGTCTTCATCTCTGGCGCTGTGCTGGCTCTCTTCCTGCTCACCGGAACTTATGGCAGCCGTTATACAGGCATCATACTGCTTTGCTTCGTGATTTTTTTCATAGAATTCATACTGTTGGTTTTCGCGCTGACCAGACCGGAGATGTTTGTGTTGATTCTCGGAAGGTTCACTGACTGGTTCTCAGGCAGGTTTTTCAGGATGGGCAGCAAATTGAGAAAGATAACCAACAGAGTAACTCTCGAGGTTGACTCATTCAAAGATTCATCAAGAATGTTCTTCGGCAGCTGTAAAATGATGATTCCATTGAGCCTTGTCCTCACACTGATCCTGTATCTGACTAAATATGTAATCGCGTATCTTGTGGTCAGAGGACTTGGCATTTCCTGCGACTTCATGACTGTAATCACTATCCAGGCCGTCCTTATGTGTATCATATACTTTTCTCCGAGCCCGGGAGGCAGTGGAATAGCCGAATTAAGTATTGCTGCATTGATGTCCACTGTCGTTCCGGAGTCAATGCTGGGCATGTACTCACTGCTCCAGCGATTCTTTCTGCTCTATGTGCCGGTAATACTTGGTTCTATTGTCATCTTCTATGAACTCCGCGTGGTATCCAGGTACAGAAACACTCTCCAATCATGTACAGACAGTCGCTCCATGATCTTTAATGAAAGCACATCAGATGTATAATTTTTCACCACTCGAATGCCTTGTATTCTGCCTGCTTTCCATTACTTCGAAAGGAGCCGGATGAGCCTGAATGCTTCCCATAAAAATCTCGATAAACTGTTCAAGAAATGGCAACGTGAACCGCTGATGCTGGACAGTGACAGCCGGATCGTATTCATGAGCGACTGTCACAGGGGTAACGGCGGACATGGTGACGATTTCGCACATAACAGGATCATTTTCATGCACTCACTGACCTGGTACCGTCAAGAGGGCTTCACCTATGTCGAGGTTGGCGATGGTGAGGAACTCTGGGAGAATCCCGATTTCTCGCGTATTCACTGGGCTTACAGCGACGTTTACATACGACTCGGCTATCTGCACTCGGAAGGACGCTTCATTCTCATCTGGGGCAACCATAACAACGCATGGAGACAACCGGAACAAATAGCACAATATCTTATGCCGGCGTTGTGGTTCTACTTTGATGGCAGACCCAGCCCCTTGCTTGAAGACATGAATCCGGGATTGCTGCATAGAATTCTAACCAGAGAGATCCCTCCGCCCGATGACAGACCCATTCTCAAGCAGCTCCGGTCACATGATGCTATTGTACTCAAACATAGCGGGACGGGGGTGGAAATACTGGTCACTCATGGCCACCAGGGAGAATTGTTCGGAGATCATCTCTGGCGAATGAGCAGGTTCCTGGTCAGACATGTATGGCGCATACTCCAGAATGCTGGATTTCGACCAAGAATAACACCAGCGGGAAATTATGCCCTTATGAAGAAAGTTGAAAGCAGGCTAACTTCCTGGTGCCGCAGGACAGGTATACCCCTTATCGCGGGTCACACGCACCAGCCGGAGTTTCCGGCACCGGGTGATACACCCTACTTCAACTGCGGGAGCTGTGTACATCCCAGGTGCATAACAGCTATCGAGATACAGGAGGATAAGATATCACTTGTGAAGTGGCACCTCTCCACGCCGCTGGCGGAATCCAGAGGGAAAGGTTCGGAGGTTCGTATCATCCGTACTATCCTGCAGGGACCGGTGCCTATCAGCGCCTACGCCGGCAGGATCCCGGAACCCGGAAACCGGCGTCCGACCAGGCGAAAGGTCAAGAGAAAGCGACCTGCAGCAGTAGAACGAATTCTCCATTGCGCAGACCACATGAGTACCTGAGCAGAGCTGCCACATTATGACAGGCAACCAGCTTGATCTCAAGGATGCGGTTCCCGGAGAATACTGGCCTGATAAGCTTGAAGAGAAGGACAGTGAATGGAATTGTCTTGAATTTGCAGATCGCCGAAAAAGCTGAACCAGATTCCGCAGAGCGTCCTTC
>DAOWNO010000157.1 GCA_030642525.1 Candidatus Aegiribacteria sp. | reverse complement strand
TTGTCCCCGGAGGAAGGCTTGTTATCAATGCCATGCGCAAGGAGGAAATTGACGAAGAGTATCTTCTGAAGATCGATTACATGGAGCATCTCTGGATGGAAAAAGAGATAAAAAGCGTTGCAAACGTCTGCAGGACGGACATCAGTGAGTTTCTTCAGCTTGCAGCTGAAATGGGGATCAGACCGGAAGTTCAGGAATTCGAACTTGAGGATGCGAATAGAGCGCTTGTCGATCTGAAAACAAAGAGAATACGCGGGTCAAAGGTTCTTGTAATACGTTGAAATAAATGAATATCTCTGACATCTATTTTGAATATCTCCGTGAGCTTATCAGTATAGTACCCCGGGTCATCGAGTTTGGGACAGCCAACGAGAGTGATCTGTACCGGCCATGTTAATAACTGCGATGCTATGTTGCCGGAAACCTCTGTTTCTGTCGGTTCAGCGGGATGTGAAAGGTATCTCACTTCTGATCCCGGGCACGAACATACTATCGTTTTTTTCTCTGAAGATGTTGAGCCCTGCTCTTCCAGGTGTTTTTGTACAGCCTCCTCATCGATCCTGATAATTTTTCTAATGATACTTATTTCACTTTCCTTCAAAGAGTCTGCCGAGATCAGCAACTGTATGATCTGTGAAATACTTCCTGACAAGGTTTGATGCATCTTCTATGACTGTGCCGAACAAACACGTAGGGAGTTTGCATCCATGCCACATGAAAGGGCAGATGCTGGTTACGAATGTTCCTTCAAGCGCGATCCAGACGTCCATCAGTCTGATGTCAGAAGGGTGGACTGCAAGGCTGAATCCGCCACCATGTCCACGCTTTGAAGTAACAATACCTGCGCGGGTGAGCTTCTGCAGAACCTTGGACAGATGATTAGCTGAGCCCGGCCTGAGAAGAAGATCTGAGAGAACAACATATTCACCATTTGAAGCTGCAAGTTTCGCAAGCGCATGAATGGCAAGAGATACTGATTCAGGTATCGAAACAGGTGATGACATATATTTCCTTTCGGTATGATTGTATATTAGTAATGAAATGCTAATTTGTCAAGACCTGCATAAATGTAAGTATGACAGGATATATATGCTATTGACAGAGGGTCTATTTATCATATAATTGGTACAGAAATACCAATTAGTAAATAGCTATTGACCATGCAAGCTCTGAAATCAGTTGGACATACATGTGTCCGGAAAAGAAAGGAAAAAAATGTTCTGTTATCAGTGTGAACAGACTGCGAAGGGAACAGGATGTGACAGGTTCGGTGTCTGCGGTAAGGACCCGAAAACTGCGGTTATGCAGGACCTTCTGATCTACGTGTCAAAAGGTATCTCCATGTGGGCTCACAGGGCCCGCAAACTCGGAGTGATCGATCATGATGCTGATGTTTTCGTCGTAGAAGCGCTATTCACGACGATAACAAATGTGAATTTCGATTCTGATGATCTGATCAACATGATCCGTAATGGTGTCAGAGTAAGGGACAGTATCAGAGAGAAATACTTGAACGCCTGTACTGCAAAGGGTGTAACTCCTGAGGAACTTGATGGCCCTGCTGTGTGGCAGATGCCGGAAGATGAAGAGGCTATCGAGATCGAAGCGGCAAAACTATCGATTGCAGATAGGCTGAATGATCCCGGCAAGGATATCACCGGACTTGAAGAACTGATTACCTACGGTCTGAAGGGTTCAGCCGCTTACGCAGATCACGCTCAGATACTTGGTTACGAAGATGATGCGATATACGCTTTCTTTCATGAAGCCATGGATTTCCTTACAGGAAGCAATTCGGTAGATGATCTGTTCGGTATGGCTTTGAAGGTTGGCGAGAAGAATCTTGCGGTAATGGAGCTGCTCGATACAGCCAATACCGGAACTTATGGTCATCCTGAACCTACAGAGGTTCGCGTAACTCCTATCAAAGGAAAAGCTATTGTCGTTTCCGGACACGATCTCAAAGATCTCGAGGAGCTTTTGAAACAGACTGAGGGTAAAGATATCAATATCTATACGCATGGAGAGATGCTGCCAACACTTGCCTACCCGGGATTAAAGAAATATTCACACCTCGTTGGTAATTATGGAGGCGCGTGGCAGGATCAACAGAAGGAATTTGATGCTTTCCCGGGTGCGATCCTTATGACCACTAACTGTATTCAGAAACCAAAAGATTCCTATATGGACAGGATCTTCACCACCGGTCTGGTCCAGTGGCCTGGAGTTCCACATATCGATGATCACGATTATTCCTCAGTAATCGAAGCAGCTCTCGCAGCTGATGGATTTGCAGAGGATGCTCCTTTGAAGAAGATCATTATAGGATTTGCGCATAATGCGGTACTTTCAGTCGCTGACAAAGTAATCCAGGCTGTCAAGGACGGAGACATCCGTCACTTCTTCCTTGTTGGCGGATGTGACGGTGCGAAGTCAGGACGGAATTACTTCACTGAAATAGCATAGCAGATTCCCGATGACTGTATAATTCTCACGCTTGCCTGCGGCAAGTACCGCTTCAACAAGCTTGAGTTCGGCGATATCGGCGGTATTCCCAGACTTCTTGATATGGGGCAGTGTAATGATGCTTATTCTGCAATACAGGTAGCGGTTGCTCTTGCAGATGCCTTCGAATGCGGAGTGAACGATCTTCCGCTTTCAATGATAATAAGCTGGTACGAGCAGAAAGCAGTAACGATCCTTCTTTCACTTCTTCACCTTGGAATAAAGAATATAAGGCTGGGGCCTACGCTGCCCGTTTTCCTTACGCCTGCTGCTCTTGAGGTTCTTGTTGAGAAGTTCGCCATCAAACCGATAACAACAGCTGAAGAGGATCTGAAAGCGATACTCGGTTAATTCAGGCGGGGATGAAAGGATCAAGATGAAAAAATTTGCATGCACTGTCTGCGGTTATACACATGAAGGAGATACCCCACCGGAGAAATGTCCGCAATGCGGAGCTTTGAAAGAAAAATTTGTTGAGCAGACAAATTCAGATATGGTCTGGGCGGACGAGCACAGTATAGGCATAGCGAAGGACGCGGATAAGGAAATCCTCGAAGGACTCAGAGCAAATTTCACCGGTGAATGTACTGAAGTCGGCATGTACCTTGCGATGAGCCGTCAGGCAGACAGGGAAGGGTATCCGGAAGTAGCTGAAGCCTACAAGAGGATAGCATTTGAAGAAGCTGAACATGCAGCGAGGTTTGCAGAAATGCTTGGAGAAGTAGTAGTTGCGGACACCAGAGAAAATCTTCGTGTCAGAGTTGAGGCCGAGTATGGGGCCTGCAAAGGCAAGAAGGCTATTGCGACAAAGGCTAAAATGCTCGGATATGATGCCATTCATGATACGGTACACGAAATGTGCAGAGATGAAGCTCGTCATGGAAAGGCGTTCAAAGGCCTTCTTGAAAGATACTTCAGATAGTTGAATCAGGAAAAACGAATGTTGCGTGGAGGATGGAACCCTATTCTCCGCGCGGGGGTCTGATAGCCTTGTACTCAATCTCAGGAGCAGAACAGAAAGAGGAAATGAAAAATTGAAAATTACCAGGATCAGCGAGCAGCCACTTGAGAAGAATCCGCACGGTGTCGATGTCAGGCGTGCTTACAATAGTAAGCATGCTCTATCAAGCGTTATTACTTTCCAGCCGGGCGAGGAACTGATACGCCACATCACCCCTGTCGATGTGTTTTTCTATGTGCTCGAAGGTGAAGGTGTTATTGAGATCGGAGACGAAATGAAAAGAGTTTCAAAGGACACGGTAATCGATAGTCCGAAGGATATCCCTCATTGCTGGTACAATGAGAGTGATGATATTCTCAGAGTCCTTGTTGTGAAGGTTCCACGTCCGACTGGCAAGACAAGATTGGTGTAAATAGTACCTGTCAAAGGTCCGGTATCATCTGTATATATATTTATCGTGTATGGTAATTGATTCCATCCCTTCCGGTTATGCGGCGGGAATTATCTTGAGAACTGAAGACTGGTACCTGCTGGATCTGAAAGAAAGTCCTCTGGAGGATAGTGTTCAGGGATGGATATCTTCTCTGTCCGTATCAGTCAGCGGTGATCTTGATACAATTCCTGTGCAATAACCCTGTAGGCTGGTGAATAAGCATTCCGGTAGATAGCCGAATGGTGTACTGCAGGATAACCTGACGACTTCATATCATTGAAGAGTGTATCGATATTCCTGAATTTGACAGGGAGCAGATCCTTGTCTTTCATGTGAATGAACCACGAACAGTAGAATTCCAGCGTATCTTCCGACCCTGAGAATTCCATTCCTGTTCGAATGAATGCCGAAAGAAGTATTTCCGGGTTCAGTTCTTCCTCTGCGTATGGTCGCAGATTAATCCGTGCAATCCGCCCGCAGGGAGAAATGACATCCTTCAGGGGTTCAACCGGTCCGATTTCCGGGTTCATCAGTTCTGTTTCGAGTGTTGTACGTGCAGATTCTATATTGATTACTGCATGTGAGCTTCCCATCGCTGCCTGAAAGAGCAGTTTATAGATATCAGGGCCGGTCATGAGCGGATATCTGTCAAGATGGCTGCCAACGATTTTTCTGAATCTTAATTCCAGGTCACTGCACATTTATTCCACACCTCCGGGGCAGCTGTTCGGTCTTGAATATATGAACAGTCCTTCAGTCCTCAAATTTCTCAGGGTCTTTACGGAAGTCCTGTTGAACAAGTAGTTTTGTAATGATATATGTTCTCATTCAGAAAGGATGACGGACTTGAGAAAATCTGGTTTCTATCTGTCTTTCATGTTTTCCGCGGGATTCTTTCAGTTCTTTTTCTATTCGTTCTCAAGTTACTGTTATGCTGATGACGGTATTTTCGAACCTCCGATGATATATGAACAGACCCTTTCGGAATACACGAATCTGGGTGACAGCAACTGGGAGATGAATCATGAATAAACTAGAGAATCTCAAATGGACACCGATGTGGACCACACATATCGGTTGCATGCATGGATGTGCGGAGTATCTGGGAATTCATATCTCTCCTGCCCGGAATTGATCAAAAGGTCAGCAGTTCCGGAAGAAAAATGGTGATCGAGGCTTTGAAAGAATTCAGAAAAGCGGAAATAGGAGTAATTCAACTGTTCAGAAATCTGCTGAATGTAATCTGATTCGATGTATTGAAATTAATCAGATTTATTTGTGGTTACTCTGATATTGACAATAATCGAAAATGGAATCAGAATATTTTGTATGTATGGGGGGTTATATTGAGCAAATCCGATTCCTATGAAGACAATTACTTTGATGAAGCGGAAAGCGCATTAAGTAAGAATAGAGAGCAGTCTTTCAAGAAGGAAGAAGAGAAAAAGAAGATACAACCCGCCTTTTTTCTCGGAGGAGTTACTTTTGTTCTTGTTATTATACTTGTTGCGCAGTTCCTGTTTCCCGGAGAAACTGAAATAACTGAACCGATCATTCCACCTGTAGTTATCCAGCAGTTCAATGGCCAGCTCAACGCTTTCTCTCAAATGGTAGTCGGATATAAACTGATAAATGGAATGCTACCGGAAACAGAACAGGAGTTTCTCGGATATGATGATCCTGTCATAACCTATACGCAAACAGGATATGATTCATATACTCTTGTGTACACATTCGGTGATTCATCT
>DAOWNO010000101.1 GCA_030642525.1 Candidatus Aegiribacteria sp. | reverse complement strand
GCCGCCGGAATAAGCAAAACAAGCTGAATTGCCTTATCCGCCGGTCCCCGGGAAAGAAATTCCATATATCTGTATACAGAAAAAATTACTGTAAGAACTATGCCGGCCGGCAGGAAATATCGTGATTTCAAATCAGCATTTTCTTCATTATGATGGTTTCGGAGAAGCTTCTTTTGGCTCGGGGCTCCAGGGAGGCTTTTTCTTCACTCTCCTGAGATTATCAAGTACCCTGTTGATGGTCATTTCACCTTTTGTCGTATGCTTCCAGAACAGAATATGGGGAAACATGAGGAACGTGCGCCATGGGTGCCAGAAAATCTTTCTCAGGAAAAACATGAAGTAAAGTAGCAGTCGTTTCGTCTCGAGTGTTCTATAATCAAGTCTCCATTTCGGAGTAAAGTTTAATTGTTCATAGCTATCGTAAGAACCCTCTTTGAATGTCTCATTCGCTACTTGAGAGCCAGGCAGCGGAATCATGATCGGACAGACAATTTCATCTATTCCCGCCCTTGCAAGCCGCGCTACATATTTTCTTGTCTTATTCCAGTCCGCGTCTGTTTCTCCGGGATAACCGATTATGAAACAGCAGGAAGTCCTTATACCAATCTTATTCGTGTGACGTGTCATGTTCATAAGATGCTCCAGATCCACCGGCTTACCCATTAGTTTCAACAGTTCCTTACTGCCAGTCTCCGCTGACATGGTCAGAAACCTGCATCCGGCTTTTTTCAGCAGATCAAGCAAATCTTCATCAACAGTTTCAACTTTAATTCCGGAAGGCATGCAGAAGGTGATATCAAGATGCTTCTCAATAATAAGTTCACAGATTTTCCTGGTTCTCTCCGGGCTGGATGTGAAGTTCTCGTCGTTCATATGAAAGTCCCGTATATCGTACTTATCCATATAATATTCGATTTCCTGTACTACTGATTCCGGTGACCGGGATCTCCATTTCCCTTGAGACATCATTGGGGAGGGACAGAACTTGCATTTGTAAGGACACCCCCGGCTTGTGACCAGATTCATATACTTTCCATTTGTGGGTCCGTGGGCGTAACGGATTCGCCAGTAATTCTCCAGAGGGAGGAGGTTCGTATGATACATGTTGAGCGAATCCAGATCTTCGACATAATGATTTTTCTCGTTCCGGCCATGCTTCCAGACAAGACCGTCGATGGAATCAACAGGTTCTTCCCTTTCAAGCGCGTTCACCAATGCAAGCATGGTTATTTCACCCTCGGAAAGTACAATGTAATCAACATCGTGATCGTGTATAAGTTCATGTGCCACAGCGGTCGAATGATGTCCGCCGAAAACGAACTTCAAATGAGAAAAATGAGCCCGAAGGACCTGCATTATATCAATAGACACACCCTGGACAACAGCTTCGTTAACGGAAAAGCCCACAACGCGGGTTTCAGGATCGAATCGCTTCAGCACTTCATCAGGGGAAATACCTCTCATTATGAACTTATCGTGATACGTGCGGCGCCAGTAGGGTTCCTCACCAAAACAATCGATAACATCAACATCATGCCCTCCATCCAGGAGAGTTCCGGCAATGTAAGAAACGTTCACAGGAATACTTGGAATGCTGCCGAAAAGATCTCCCTTCATGCCTATAAGAGGAGGTCTTATGATTGTGACTTTCATTGTTGAACCCCTGGTCTCCGTACTGATATTCGTATGGAAAGAAATGGCATCAATGATTCCATCTGTGAGACCGGTATTTTGAAATATCCATGAACCCTTCATTGTTTTATATACTTAACTAATCTAATTGTGTAAGGATCATATACTAAATTCGGGTCTTTAAGGAGTCAAGCTGAATTGTGCTTATTATGTTGTTTCAGGACGAGTTCTTTTTTACTGAAATCAAATTGGCAGTTTTCTGATCAATCAGTTTGCTGAATCCATTTTCAAGCTCAATGAAACTTTCACTTTAACACATTGACAGCAATTCAAACTGATGGCATATATGCCCTTGTATTTTTACAAACCCGGTGTCGGCATAAATCGCGACATTCTCATTGTATGGTTGAACCGCTTGGTGAAAAGGTAACCGCATGGTATGACTTATAAGATCTATCAGCCAACAAATCCCCATGGAAGAGCTTCGGATAACTGGTCGCATACAGATCTGGATGCAAGACTTGAGCTTTGTGATATCCAACAACCTACGCAAAGGCTCCTGTTGAACCGCCTGCCTGAATCAGGGGTGGTTCTGGAATCGGGATGCGGCGTCGGACGATGGGTCAGGTATCTTTCGAACAGAGGGTTCAATATCGTAGGTCTGGACAATTCAGTAGAGAGCCTTCTTCGCACCCATGATACATGGGATGATCTTCTCCTTGCTGGAGGAGACGTTCTCATGCTTCCTCTCAGAGATGATTCCTTGGCCTCGGTCATAAGTCTGGGTGTAATTGAACACTTCGAGGAAGGGCCGGAAATGTTCCTATCCGAGGTAATGCGAGTATTGAAACCAGGCGGAGTTGCCTATCTCTCCTCACCTTTTGAGAGTTTATCTCGAACTCTCTTCCATCGGCCGGCGATGGTGCTGGTTCGTATACTTGCCAGGCTGTTCGGCAAGCGCTGGGTGTTTACCGAATACCGCTACGGAAGAAAGTATCTGAGAGAATTAATAGAATCTGCCGGATTCACAGTACATGCCGTATATCCGGAAGATCTAACCGCCCCGGATAAGGATTTTGCTCTTAATATTGACTGGCTTCGTACGTTCAGGGGAAAAGGTGAGTTTGGCCTTAACCTTCCTGGCAGATTGGTTAAGAAAATGCAGAGTCTTTTGCCTCACAGGTGTTATGCATCAGCGCTCCTTTTTGTATGCCTGAAGCCGGAATGAACCCTGTTTCAGGAAAACCCGTTATGATATGGCTTTACAAGGCTCTGCAAAGCCGGGAAACTGATTGCTTAAACAATTGATAATCAAGGCCTCCAGGGAGTTATAGGAATGCAAATAGTTCTCTTCGTTCCGAATTGGACATTCGCGGATATAAGAGCCGAAACTACCATGGGCGTCGCGGGAGTCTGGCCGCCCACAGGACTGATGTATGTCGCATCAACTCTCAGGGAAGCAGGGCACCAGGTATTCATCGAAGACGGCGCATTCTGGTCCCAGGAAGAGCTTATCGACAGAATCTTGAGCCACAATCCGGACGCAGTAGGCGGGTTCGTCATCGCCATGTTCTGGGAACGAACAAAGAAGCTCGCAAAGTTGATGAAGGAAAGAAAGCCGGAACTTAAAATATTCATTGGAGGTCACGCTCCCTCGGCATTGAAGGAGAAATGTCTTATTGAATGTGAATATATTAATGCTGCCGTAGAGGGAGAGGGAGAGTATACAGCCCGGGAGGTTGTGGAACGATGGTCAAAAGGTCAGAATTGCGTAGGCGTACAGGGCTGTGCTGCGCGAAAAGATGATGGTACGGTAGTACAGAATCCGCCCAGACCTCTCATAAAAAATCTGGATGAGCTTCCTTTTCCGGCCGCTGACCTTATCGACCTCGAGAAATATCACCCTTCCGCAGGCCAGTACCTCAGGCTTCCCGTAATGCAGGTGATCAGTTCCCGCGGTTGTACCGGCCGGTGCATTTTCTGCTACAGATTAATGGGCGAGGGCCGTATTCGCACGAGATCCGCCTCCAATGTTGTAGATGAGATTGAGTACTACGTCAGAGAATACGGGACGAAAGAGATCAAATTCTGGGACGAGTTTTTCACCTGGGATCGGGACAGGACCATAGAAATATGCAATCGAATCATCGAGAGAAAGCTCAACATCACATTCTGGTGTTCCATCCGGGCAGACGGGGTTGATGAAGAATTGCTCAGGAAGATGAAGGAAGCCGGCTGCTGGTGCATTAACTACGGAGTCGAATCCGGGGTGCAGAAGAACATCAACACCCTGAGAAAGGGAATGACCGTAGAGCAAAATATCAAGGCAGTACAGATGACACACAAAGCAGGTATCAAGACTTTCTGCACTTACATATTCGGGATCCCCGGAGAAACTTTTGAGGAGGGTCTTGAGACAATAGCACTTGCGAAAAAGCTCCGTTCCTACTACACGGAATTCTTCCCGATCACAGCTTTCCCCGGAGCAGAACTTTTCGAGAACGTTAGTAAATATGGCCGAATTCTCGGAGGTCTGTCTGATGCGGGAATGCTCAAGGATGACGTGACCTTCGAGCCTTACACGATGACCGCAAAAGAGATCGTCAAGCTCAGGAGTATTGCTTTCAGGACGGTCTACCTTGATCCAATCTTCGTGCTTCAGAAGCTAATTGACATACGCAACTGGCAGAATGTGAAGAATCTCTGGAACGGCGCAAGATCTTTGCTCAGTTTTACCCGCCCGGCCCGTCACAAATAACACTTAAGAGCCCGCCCCTTTCAGGAATCAACTTTAACCATTCTATTACAGGCTGCTTTCCCAAGGTTCCAAGCAGTGCGGCAATCGTGCCGCCATGTGTTACCGCCACTATAGTACCGGTTGCAGGTAGTTGTTTATACCAGGATAATATCCGATCTCGAAGTTGAAAAGTTGTTTCTCCGCCGGGTGGGGAATAACTGTCCGCCTGATAGATAAACCCGTTCATAGCGTCACCTGTTTCATTGTAGATACTTTCCCATGAACGCATCTCCCACTGTCCGAAGTGCCGTTCCCGCAGGCGTTCGTCCGGGAGGGCCAATATCCCTGTATTTTTTGAAATCAACTCAGCAAGATACCGGGTTCGTTTCATGTTACTGTGATACAGGAAATCAATAGACCATGAAGCGGCTTCCTGTGCTATCAGACAGCTTTGGTGTTTGCCGTCCTTGCTCAGCTCAATATCGCTCTGCCCATAACAGATACCCTTGCAGCACTCATCAACAGCGCCATGACGGATCAGAATCAATCGAAAACCGGAGTTCACAGAGGTATGTTCCAGTCTGCTGCAGCAACAAGTAAAACGATTACTTGAGCGACATAGCAGATTGTCCCGAGACAATCCCCGGTAACGCCACCGATACGTTTTTTGATCAAGCGGGTAAAGATAACGAGTGTAATTATCAGAACAATACCTGCAATAATCGAATGAACTGGCATTTTTATAGCCCAGAGGACTGTGCCTGGGAGGGCAAAAAGAGATGCGGTCAATATTTCTTTCAAATTGGTTTGTTGCCCGACATCTTTGGCAATACTATCCCTGTGCGGCACCGGAGCAACAAGGCTCATTGCCGGAATTATTATCCATCTGCCAATGGTTGCTGATGCTATAATTGCAATAAAGCAATGGTTTGGATCAATTGCCACGATCCCGCCACTCCGAAGCGCCAAACCCATAAAAAGAGCAATCACTCCATAGCTGCCAACCCGGCTGTCTTTAAGGATTCTGAGGGTATCTTCCCGGGTCCATCCACCTCCGAAAGCGTCGAAGAAATCAGCCACTGCATCTTCATGAAATCCGCCGGTTATTAATGTTTCTGCTGCCAGAGCAATGATTACTGCTAACCAGGCAGGCCAAATAAACAAACCTGCCATGAAGATCAAGGCTGTGACACACCCTATCAGACTTCCCACAAGAGGGAAAAAAACAACCGCCCTGCACAGAACCGCCCTTGATGCAGGATGATTACCCCCTGGTACGGGTATGCGGGTTAAAAATTGTACTGCAGTTGCCAATGCCCGTAGATTACCAGGTTTATTCATGCTTAATCCCAGCGGCTTGAAATGTTGCCATTTCTGATACAATCGCTGCCGCAGCATCAAGCATGGGCATGGCGATAAGTGCTCCACTGCCCTCGCCAAGACGCATCGACCAATTCACCAGTGGACGGAGCGCAAGTTTTTTCAACATATGGCTATGCCCGAGTTCTGCAGAACAATGAGATGCGATCATATATTTTGCGGTATCAGGATAAAGAGTTTCGGCCACGAGAGCTGCTGCAGTTGCAATGAACCCATCAAGGACAATTGTCAAGTGAGCCTTTGCTGCGGTAATGTAAAATCCTGCCATTGCTGCAATTTCGAATCCGCTGACCGACGATATTTTTGCTAACATATCTGATGTTTTCAGGCTGTGGATCCTATTCAGTGCTGCTGAAACAACCGTTATTTTTCGGTCAATTGTGGCAGCATCCGCTCCAGCCCCGCCTCCGACCACCTGTTCTGCTGACAGTTCACATAACAAACCTGCCAGACATGCTGCTGCTGTTGAGTTGCCAATACCCATTTCACCTGCAGCAACAACAGCCAGTCCGGATGATTGTGTACGGGTGATTTCTTCTTCGCCGACTGCCATTGCACGTTGAAATTGTCCAATTGTCATTGCCGGTTCGACAGCAAGGTTGGCTGTGCCTTTATTGACTTGGGCGAACCGGTATGATTCTGTTTCCCTGCGTGGACCGGCAAGTGATCCAACATCAATCAAACGGAGCCGTGTGCCTGTCTGCCGAGCCAATACGCTGCTGGCTGCGCCACCGGATAAAATGTTATCGATCATTTGTTCCGTTACTTCAGATGGCCACATAGTGACATGCTCTTCAACAACGCCGTGATCAGCAGCGAAAAGCACAAGCATACGAGGATGTGTATGCGGTTCAAGTGTTTGCTGTATCTCACATAATCTTGCAGCGAGTTCTTCCAGCCGTCCGAGGCTTCCCGGGGGTTTGGTCAGGTTATCAAGATGTTTTTGGATTTTTTCAGGTGTCAGCGTGATTTCCCACCCCCATTTGAGGTTTGATAATGTTCAGAAAACGACAACTTTTTTTAACGTTTGTTATCTGAAAAACTGATAGTTCAGATTTAACACGTTTCATTTTCTAACATTTAATTCTACTTTCGTCAACGATCGAGAGATTCGGAGATGTATTGGACGATGAAATGGTTTTCGTGGAGAAATTGTCTGTCTTCAACGTTCAGTGTGTTGAAGGACGCTCTGCGGAATCTGGTTCAGCTTTTTCGGCGATCTGCAAATTCAAGACAATTCCATTCACTGTCCTTCTCTTCAAGCTTATCAGGCCAGTATTCTCCGGGAACCGCATCCTTGAGAACAGGCTGGTTGCCTGTCATAATGTGGTAACACTGCTCACTTACTCTCACGTGGTCTGTGCAATGGAGAACCCGTTCTACGGCTGCAAGTTGCTTTCTCTTGACCTTTCGCCTGGTCGGACGCCGGTGTCCGGGTTCCGGGATCCTGCCGGCGTAGGCGCTGATAGGCACCGGTCCCTGCAGGATAGTACGGATGATACGAACCTCCGAACCTTT
>DAOWNO010000187.1 GCA_030642525.1 Candidatus Aegiribacteria sp. | reverse complement strand
TGCAGCATCTTCACGATCTGAATTAACATTCACAGTGAAAGGATCCGCCATCATGAGTTTTCGAATCGTAGTGTTCTGAGGACAGGTAACAAGCCTTCTCAGTGGCACCACACCGAACAATCTTCCATCATCATCAGTAACGTAAACGTAGAAAGGGACATCCACATCTTCACTCTGCTCCCGAATCACCTCAACTGCCTGTGCGGCTGTAAGATTTGCTTTCACGGACATATAGCTGGTGCTCATGCAGTAACCGGCGGAATCCTCAGGGTAGATCAGCAGCTGTTCAATTTTATTTCTCTTGAGCGGAGAAAGAATACTCATGAGTACATCTCTACGCTCTTCAAGAATAACTTCCAGGAAAGCAAGTGCTTCATTCGGTTCGAGTCCTGCAAGCAGCTCCGCAGTCATCTGATCATCGAGCCGTTCGAGAATATCCTGCAAAATACCCTCAGGGAGTTCCAGAAGAACTTTATCGGCAATTTTCTGCGAAAGTATTTCGACAAGTCCTGTTGATTCGGGCGGTGTCAGGGTACCGAAGAGGTCCGAGATATCTGCCGGATGCATTTTCTTCAGAACAAGAATTGCTCTGCTTTTAGCACCACTCGAAATAAGTTTACGCACATAGTCGCTGTGCGTTTGAGTCATCGGCATATTTCACCTCCCTGTAATCTTTGCTGTATATCCTGTGGAAGCTAATTGAATTGGTTATTCTGTCAATGGTTACATAAAAAAGCAGGTGCCCGGCAAATACCGGACACCTGCTGAGTAAAGTTCGTTTTCTAGAGCCCTGGAATACTCGGAAGAGCAAGACCCGCAATCACTCCGGTAAGAAGGCCAACAAGAATCAAAGCGATTATAAGCACAACCATGAAAGTCATTCGTTTGTTATCGGGGATATCAAGGATCTTTTCAGTGGATATCCAGAGAAGATACAGGCTGTAGAAACCGGCTATAAAGGCAATCACAGAAAGCGCAGGGATAATGTAGAATACTCCGGCAACCCATGCAGGTGTGTAGGAATAAACGATGGCACGAGCGGCAACATCGATGTTTCCGCTTCCGCCAAAGTTAGTTGAAAGCTTCTGGGTGATAAATATTACTGCGATGACCAGCGCTATACTGGCTGCGTACCAGAGAATGGCATGGGGAAGAGCATATCTAATGGGGTACCGAACAGTGTGTCCGAAGATACTTCTTCCGATAACGGCATAACCAATGAAATTTCCGATAGCTGGTATTGCGGCAAGGAAGATGACATACCCCGTTATAAGTTCCTTAAGGGTAGTCTGTTCGTACTTTGCCTTAACAAAGAACTCGGCAGGTTTGGTCAGCAGTTCCTTAACTTTTTCAATCAAGGAATTCATATGTTGTCCCCTTTCATTCCAAATGTGAGAATTTTTCAACTTGCAATATAACTGAAAATCATTAAGAATCCAGAGTGTATTAATTGAAACAACTCAGATATTTCAAGGCGGAATTAAGGCAGCAATATTGACATGCTGGAACTTCAGGGGTAGCATTGGGTTTAATTAGCTAATACAGACTTCCCACCATTATCCAGGAGATGTGATTTGCATAAGCAAACAGATGCTGAAAAGAGAGATTACCTCAGAACAAGCATAGGGTGCCAGATTTCTGTCAGTTCAAAGGACATGCCCGTGCTTCCTGTAACCGCATTGAATGTCAGTGCATCCGGGATTTACTGTGTAAGTTCCAGAAGCATCGGTGAGTTGACAAGAGTTGAACTATTGTTGAGAGTGAATGATGGTGACGAGATTTCTGCCCGGGCGGTGGTCATCAGAGAAGAACAGCTTTCAGACGGATCATACGGTCTGGGTCTGTTTTTCACGAAGATATCAGAAGATGGGAGAAACACTATCATTGAATACACATCTGACCTTGAGACAACAGGCTGAGTTAGCATGTACAAAACGCTGATACCTGTCCTTCTTCTTGGATTTTCCGGTTTGCAGGCAGCAAAATACGCAGGCGAATTTCTCTCTATTGGTGCTGGAGCAAGAAGCCTCGCCATGGGAAGTGCTTTCTGTGCTGTAGCTGATGATGCTACTGCGGGATACTGGAATCCGGCTGGACTATTTCGAATAAGCGGGCAGGAAGCCCAGTTCATGCACTCCGAGAGATTCGGCGGAATTGTAAAATATGACTATCTGGGTTACGGAAGGTCAAACGGCATCACAGGTCTTGGCGCAAGTCTATTCAGGACCGATGTGGGGGACATCGCCAATACACTCAATCTTCAATATCATGATACCGGTTCTGACGGAGTATTTGGTGTCGATGGTACCGGTGAACCGGGAGATGCCGGAGACGATGATTACGATCCGGATACAAATCCCAATGGTACAGAGGGCAATGGGGTCTGGGACGAAGGTGAGGAACTCATCTACGATGAGAGCAGAATTACATACGAAAGTGGAGTCGACTGGGCTCTGTATCTCACATGGTCCCGCAATATTTCAACTGACTTTTCTGTTGGAGCCTCAGCTAAAATAATACAGAGGAGCCTGATGGGTTCCAGCGCTTACGGTCTCGGACTGGATCTTGGAGCGAAATGGCATCCCTCGGAAGCTTTTTCACTTGGTATGAATCTTCAGGATATCACTGTAACGCAAATGTTCTGGAATAGCGGAAGTACCGAGAGCATTCTTCCAACGGTAAAACTTGGTATGGCTGTAAGATGGCCTCTTTCCAAGTTTGCGACAGTTGCGACAATAGCGGCTGATTCCGATTTCAGATTCGAAGGTCGGGAGTATTCAGCGCAGTATCATTTTTCTGGAATCAGCCTTGATACACATATCGGGGCGGAATTCCTGATTAAAGATCTGGTGGCTCTCAGAGTTGGTTCTTCTGAAGGATCAATGACAGCGGGGCTGGGTCTGAAGTTCAGCCTTCTTAATCATCCGGTGAGTCTCGATTATGCATATCTGAGCCATCAGGAACTTGATGCCACGCACAGAATGTCACTGGGAGTCGGCTTCTGAGGAACCGGTAATTTCTTTATGCCATATTTTGAAGAATTGATCAGGAAAACCATTCATACAGGATCAATTATTATCCCTGTTTCAGCTGTAGTTGTTTACAGGATGTATCCGGTGAACGGAAGAATATATCTTGCCGGCGCACTTGCTTTTATTTCTGTCTTTTTTATTATTTTTGATATTCTCAAAGCAAGGTACAGACCCTTCAAGAGCTTCATACTCAGTGTTTTCGGGAAAGTACTGAGGGAGAGCGAACTAGGTGGGGGGATGACTGCTGCTACGATTGTTTTTGCTTCAGCCTCTTTTACCATACTGGTCTTTCGCCAGGATATTGCTATTGCCGCTCTGGTATTCCTCAGCCTTGGTGACAGCGCTGCAGCACTCGTAGGCAAGCACTTCGGCAGGATTAAACTTGTAGGCAACAGGACTCTTGCCGGCAGCCTTGCCGCCTTGAATACCTGTCTTCTTGCAAGTCTGGCGATTCTATGGTTCTCACCGCAGTTCGGCTGGAAACTCACTCCCATGACACTGCTCGTAGGTTCGGTAGTTGCCACTCTTTCAGAACTCTTCGATCTTCCCTTTGATGACAATTTCCGGATACCGGTGTTTTCCGCTATGGCAATGGAACTGATACTGCCGGGATGATGGCTCTGCCGACTTACTATATGGATGTCTACGGATGCCAGATGAATGTGCACGATTCGGAGATCATTGCCGGAATACTGGAAGCAGACGGATTCACAAACGTTGATAATCCCGGATCAGCCAATGTCATTCTTCTTGTTTCCTGCGCGGTAAGAGAACACGCTGAAACCAGAGTGCTTGGAAGAGCCTCTCAGCTTGGCGGGAAGTGGCAGAACAGGAAACAGGGAGAACCTCTTATTGTGCTGTGCGGCTGCGTGGCACAGGAGCATGGTCAGGATCTTCTGGACAGATTTCAGAATCTCGATCTTGTTGTAGGACCGGACTGTTACAAAGATTTGCCCGAACTGATTCACAATTCCGCGAGAAAGGCTCTTGTGGAGTTCAGAGAGGGAGATTATACCGGTATTGATCCGCTCAGAAAGAGATTTCCCGGAGCATTTGTCACGATAATGCGTGGATGCAACAATTTCTGTTCATACTGCATCGTTCCCTATGTCAGAGGGAGGGAGCGAAGCAGAAAGGCCGATTCGATCATTAAAGAGATAAGAGATCTCTCCGAAAAAGGTTACAGGGAGATAACACTGCTTGGGCAGAATGTTAATTCATATCAGGAACTGGATACATCATTCCCCGATTTGCTGGATAAGGCTTCTGATGCAGCAGGCCCAGCCTGGATACGATTCGTGACCAGTCATCCTCGCGATTTCAACAGAGAGACAGTTGAAGTGATGGTTTCGAAGGATAATATATGCAGTCATCTTCATCTGCCTGTTCAATCAGGCAGTGACGGAATTCTGCGCAAAATGAATCGAGGTTATACAATTGGTGAGTATCTTGAGAAGATCGGAATGCTCAGAGACGCGATTCCTGAGATAGTACTGACAACTGATATCATTACAGGTTTTCCGGGGGAGTCCGAGGAGGATTTTCAGAGAACTGTCTCCCTGCTTGATGAGATAAGATATGATAACGCCTTCCTGTTCAAATACAGTGAGCGGACAGGTACATCCGCATGTGATCTTGCTGATGTCATACCTGAAAAGGTTCGCCTTAAGAGACTTAACTACCTTCAGGATTTTCAGAGGAGAATAACAGTAGAGAAGTCTGGAAAGCTGAAAAACCGAATTCTCAGCGTTCTTGTTACAGGCAGCGCAAAGAAACCGGATCAGCAGGCAGCCAGAACCAGCGGGAACAGAATCGTCATACTTCAGGGAACGGATTATGAACCCGGAACGTTCGTTGATGTCAGAATTACACGAGCCGACGGATGGACGCATTTTGGCGAACCAGTTGGAGTAAAGGGTATCTGATGGCGCTGTTGAAGAAAATTGAGCGTACAGGTAGAAAGA
>DAOWNO010000203.1 GCA_030642525.1 Candidatus Aegiribacteria sp. | reverse complement strand
GCATTCGGCCAAGCATCCCCTCAAGAAGTGAATATTCAGGCTCCAGACCATGCTTTGACTCCTCGCCGGAAGTGTTGACTTCCACAAGTACTCCGGGTTGTTTCTTATTTTTAGCCGTGGTTCGTTTAGCTATCTCCTCCGCGATCTTTATCCTGCAGATGGAATCAATCCAGTGGAAATCTCTGACAGCCTGCCTTACTTCTCCGGTATGAATCGGACCTATCATGTGAAATTCAGCAACTTCTTTCCCCAGTGTTTTTATCTTGCGCCCGCCTTCACTGACCCGATTCTCACCGATTATCCTTATGCCCGCCTCTATGGACATCCGCACCAGCCCAACCGGATGCGTTTTAGTAACGGCCATTATCCTGACCTCTCGCTGTGAATCATGAACATTATTCAATGCATCAGCAATCATATCCTCCGCGCGGTGCAAATTGCTTTTAATACTTTCAATGGAATAATTCAAAATAACCTCCCAATACGCGAATATGGGTAAAGCACCTGTTGCTGTCACACGAGAAATAAATTATATTAATGCAAATCATTTGCAATAATGGAGAAACATGGAAATCGACAGCATCTGGAATGAACTTCGTAACCGGGGACTGAGGATGACTCCTCTGAAAAGGCATATTGTCAAACTTTTCCTTGAGGGAGGATGCGGACTGTCCGCCAGGGATATCCTGGACAGTGTTCCTTCCTCTCCTCACATATCTACCGTACATCGCTGTCTTTGTTCACTTGAAGATGCCGGTTTCCTCAGACCTGACCGCAATCCGGACGGATTACTGAGATATCGCTGTTCCAGAATGTTCTACCCTGATCACGGTCACTTCAGCTGTCAGGAATGCGGAAAACGGATTCCTTTCTCTTTCAGTTTTCCTGAGGAATTTCTTCAGGAACTGGAGAGAACAGGGGGATTCAAGATCGGAAATGCCGATTTCTTTCTGGAGGGAAAATGCGAACACTGTTCAAAAAAATCCTGATCCCGTATGGAACGGTTCTGTTTGCAGTGTTACCTGTTCTGATTGGAACAGGCTGCTCGCGGACAGAGGAATCCGGCACCATCACCGGCGAGTATACTGTAGCGGTAAGCATCCTTCCTCAGAAGTATTTCGTTGAGAGAATAGCATCATCTCATGCAAATATCATCGTTGTTGTACCGCCGGGAGCCAGCCCTGCAGCATATGAGCCATCGCCTTCGGACATGCAGGACATCTCACAGGCGGATGTATGGTTCACAATCGGAGTCGGTTTTGAAAGTGCGTGGATCCCAAGATTTGCGGGCTCAAATCCGGATATGGCCATCATAAGTACGGTCAGGGATATTGACAGACTTCGCATTGACCGCTACAGCATTCCTGAGGAAATTGTGTCATCAAACGGATATCGGGATAACGGACATGATCATACCGGCGGCTGGGAAGATCCTCATGTATGGCTTTCACCTGAACTCGTGAGAAAACAAGCCGTGGTAATTGCGGAATTTCTGTCCGAGCTGGATCCGGAAGCGGAAACACGTTATCGCATCAACCTGGAAAATTTCGTTCTTGAAATCGACTCTCTCCAGAACAGCATTCATTCCATGCTTGATCCGATGCGGAACAGCTGTTTCATGGTTTTCCATCCGGCATGGGGATATTTCGCTGATGAATTCAATCTTGTGCAGATACCAGTAGAGGAATCCGGAAATGATCCGTCTCCGGGGGAAATGTCCAGACTTGTGGACTTCGCGAAAGCTCAGAACATACAGGCAATATTCGTTTCTCCACAGTTCAGTACCTCATCAGCGGAAGTAATAGCATCGGAAGTAAACGCGAAAATCATATACATTGATCCTCTTGCGGAAGACTGGCGGAATAATCTCATGCATGTCGCGGAAGAACTTGCCGGCTCCATGGATACAAGATGATTCCCGCAATAGAGATCAGAGATCTGACAGCCGGCTACAGAACGGGTCAGCCAGTCCTTAAAAACATAAACCTGACAGTTATGCGGAATGATTTCATCGCGATCATCGGACCCAACGGAGGCGGAAAGACAACTCTCCTCAAAGTTATCCTCGGACTCATCAAGCCCTGGAGTGGAGAAATAACTGTCGAAGGCTATCCCATAGAATCCAAAGCCGTCAGGGGAGAAATAGGTTACGTTCCACAGTTGATTCCAGGCAAGTCCTTTCCTATAACTGTTATGGATGTAGTTCTGATGGGAAGACTTGGGAAATCCGATTTCTTCAGACACTTCACTGATGCTGACATGTCAGCGGCAGAGAAATACCTTCTTATAATGGGTATCCTTCATCTCTCAAATAACAATATGGATTCGCTTTCAGGAGGCCAGAAACAGAGAGTGCTTATCGCCAGAGCTCTTGCGGGAGAACCTGATATTCTGCTTCTGGATGAACCGGTGGCGAGTGTTGATCATGAGACTCAGGAGAGTTTTTTCAACCTGCTTGCCGAACTGAACGACAGTATTACGATTGTGCTTGTCACTCACGATGTGGGAGCTGTCTCAGCCCATGTCAAGAACATTGCCTGTATCAACAGAACTCTGATAAGTCATGGGGAAATACTTTCAGCGGATGCGGTATCCAAAGTCTATGGATGTCCTTTCGAACTGATCTCTCATGGAGTACCGCACCGCGTCATTGGTCATAAGCATCGGAAAGGCAGCAGCACTGAAAACAACTCTGATGGGGAAAACAGCCTGTGATCGATGTACTCGGCTACACGTTCATGCAGCACGCCATAGCAATTTCAATTCTCGCTTCAATCGCATGCGGAATAATCGGGACACTGGTTACGGTCAACAGGATGTCCGCTCTTGCGGGAAGCATAGCACACGCGTCATTCGGAGGTCTGGGGCTTGCATACCTTATCGGTATACATCCACTGATAGGAGCAACCGGTTTTGCAGTCGCCTCAGCAATCGGAATAGGAGCGATTTCTGCAAAAGCACAGAACAGGTCTGACACCGCCATGGCAGCTCTCTGGGCAACGGGCATGGCAGCTGGACTGGTATTCATCAAGATCTCCGGGACTTACTCAGCCGATCTGATGAGCTGGCTGTTCGGAAGTCTTCTTGCAGTATCCATATCTGATATTCTCTTAATGGGAATTCTTGATATTCTGATTCTGATTGTCATTGGCGGCTTGTATAAGGAATTTCTTGCGGTTTCATACGATCAGGAATACAGCAAGCTGCAGGGTATCCCGACGCGATTCATAAGAGGGCTGTTTCTGGTTCTTGCCGCGCTGACAGCGGTTATGCTGATGAAAATGACAGGGCTTATCATGGTCATCGCCATGCTCACGATTCCAGCTGCGATCGCGGAGATGTTCACTTCAAGTCTCCAGAAGATGATGGTTCTGGCCTCGGTTCTTGCAGCTTTCTTCAGCCTCACCGGTCTGTGGCTGGCCTGGATACTCGATCTGCCCCCCGGCGCTGTAATAATCCTCCTGGCCGCAATCGCGTACTTCACGTCAATTAGGGTCAGGTCTTGCATTTGAGCATTATTATCATATGATACATCAATGACCAGACAATTGCGCATTAAAATTCCGGGTGGACTATACCACATCTATACTCGTGGTATCGACCGGAGAGAGATTTTTAAAGATGACAGCGACAGGAAAAAGTTTCTGGATATCCTGAAAAATAGTATCAGTGATTCAGACTGGAAGTGTTATGCCTACTGTCTCATGAACAATCACTACCATATCCTGATAGAATCTGCAGACGGAAACACTTCCCGTGGAATGCGTCAGTTGAACGGTGTGTATGCCCAGTATTTCAACTGGAAGCATGAACGTGTAGGCCCTCTCTTTCAGAGCAGATTCAGGGCTATACTTGTCGATCAGGAAAACTATTTTCTAGAACTATGCAGATACATAGTACTAAACCCGGTAAGAGCCGGAATAGTATATTCTCCTGAAGAGTATCACTGGAGCAGTTATAGAGTCACAGCAGGATTAGATAATATTAAAACCTGCATTGACAGAATGGCAATACTTTCCCGATTCGCAGAGGAAGATGAATCTGAAATTTCTGCAATAGCAGCATATTCACAGTTCGTGACCGATGGCCTTGAAAAGGATATTACTCTTGGCGAAATTAAGGGAAACCTTATTCTCGGAGACAGAAATTTCGTTGAATCCGTGAAGGATATAATTGAAAAGGAAAAGAATAACCTCGACTACCCCAAGTACCAGAGAACAGCATGCCGTCCTGATCTTGAGGAACTGCTTGACCCTCTTACTGTCTCAATGAAAGAGACAAGGAACGTAGCTGTAAGGAAAGCATATAATGAATTCGGTTACACACAAAGTGATATTGCAGGATTCCTCGGTGTTCATAATTCAACAATCTATAGAATTCTTAGAAAATAAGATATACACACTATTTTTATAAATAAATTGATAAAAATGCTTATATGCAAGACCTGACCCCAATATTTTTACAGGTAAGCCTGTCCGCTAAGGGAACGGTACTGCACAGCTTCGGCGATGTGTTCTGTTCGTATGTCTTCTGAACCCGCCAGATCGGCAATTGTTCTTG
>DAOWNO010000153.1 GCA_030642525.1 Candidatus Aegiribacteria sp. | reverse complement strand
GTCCAGACACCTACCGGAATACCGTTGTTCTGAGCGGGTGTCCAGGATGTATTCCATGCTGCAGACAGGGCTGCCTGATCAAGCGAATTAACCCCGCTTGAGTTGTAGAGTCTCACATCCGAAACGGAACCGTTGGCCGAAACATATACCCACAGAGTGACTATTCCCTCCACTCCGGCCTGGGCAGCCATTTCCGGATAATCCGGACGGGGCTGATAGGTGCAGACAGGGAATACCTCTGCGGGCATGAACCTTGGCGGTCCCATTTCCTCTGACTGGCTCCCTCCAAGCTCATCGCCCTGATCAATCGTTTCGACTACTTCGAGTCCTTCTGTATCAGCGTCCAGAGACAACGTTATATCCTGATCAATTTCCTCTACCATTACTTCGGTTTCCTGCTCGATCTCTTCCTGTTCTTCTTCTACTTCCTGTTCCTGTTCCTCCACGGCATCATCAAACGCAATGTCTGTTTCTACCGCTTCCATTTCGGAATCAGAAGTTCGAGTTGAAAGCCTTCCCAGCTCGCTTGCCGGGAGGAATTCGAAGAACATTATCAGGATGGCAAGCCCAACAATTACTCCCAATTCGAAGTTCAGGGAAGGGTGCCCGTATTTTGTTCTGCTCTCAGACATCATCCCTCCTTCAATTGTACAGTCCGAGCTCTTCAGCATTGAACTGAATGCTGTAAAGCTCTTCAAACCGCATGGAGCTGAAAAGACTGACCATATTTTCCATCGGAACCCTTGAATCGATATTGAGCACAACAACATCAAGTTCGTGGTTCTGCTCACGCCAGAACTTGTTACTCAGCCTTCTCAGCTGCTCAGCAACCTGAGGCAGAGGCATGTCGTAATCACCAATTCTGGCTATAAGTTCACTTTCATCGTTCCCTGGCTCGACCTGTTTGACCCAAACGGTCACGGTCAGGAATTGCTTCCCAAGCTCACTCATTACCTGCCGGTGCGCCTGGGGGAAGCGGACTCTAAGTCCTCCTTCTTCCTTGAACAGGGTGGTGGCCATGAAGAAAACAAGCAGCAGGAAAACGATGTCAGCCATCGTTCCGGTAAAGATAGTATTTCCTACTTTCATTCTGCTTTTGAACTTCATTATGCTCCACCTCCCAGTCTTTCCTGGATTGTGATACCGGTCCTGCTGACACCATTCATGCGCAGAACATCAAGGGCTTTTACCATACCCTCGTAATCACAGTCAGGGAAGAATTTGAGGATTACTACAAGTTCGCTTTCTCTTACCACGGATGCAATATCCCCCTGCCTGATATCAGACAGGACAAGTGTATCCCCGAAGGCGACTTCTCCGAAAACGGGGTCATCCTCCAGAGGGATTTCACTGCCCAGAAAGGTCCGGATAATACCGGGCCTTACAATGGGAACAAGATTCTCCGCGGCAATAGCTGTTTCCAGGGAACTGAACGTTCCTGATGAAACTCCCTTTGCCACTTCCAGATTATTAAGGAGTCTGTCCAGACATGCTGACAGTTCTTCAGCTCTGTCCGCGGCAAGAATCCTTATACCGCTATGCAGGGTAGTGTCCTGGAGGCTTACATCCTCTCCTGCTCTTGCCCTTTGCAGTGGGCCATCAGGCGGCGCCTGATCGATCAGAGCCACGTACTCATGGGCTCCCCACTGCTTTACAGTCATGACAAGTCTGTTCGATTCATCAATTACAACCTCTTCAGTCTGTTCATCGGGCTTCTTGGGAAGCTTGTAGGAGATGCCTTTCTGGACTTCAAAGGTCGTTGTGACCAGGAAGAAGATCAACAGCAGGAACGCAATGTCGGACATTGAGGCGTCGGGGATTGCCCCGCTTGCTCTCGGTCTGTTACGTATCCGCATCCGTGCTCCTTAAAGCTGCTTCAGGTGCTCCATTTCAGACAGCGTATCCACAAGGAATATGCTGGCTTCTTCCATATCGATCACGAACTTGCCAATCCTGGATATGAAGTAGTTATGAGATATCTGGATTGGGATTGCTATGATAAGTCCGGTTGCGGTAGTTATCAGGGCTTCCTGAATACCACCGGCGACAAGACTTGCTTCAACGTTCTTGGCGGCGGCTATCTCACCGAAAGCTTTAATCATACCCGAAACAGTTCCAAGAAAGCCCAGCATAGGGGCAATACTTGAAACTGAGGCAAGTACGACTATTCCTTTTTCAAGGTAAGCCATCTCAATTCCGCCCGCGGATTCCACCGCTTTTTCAACGGCTTCAAGACCTTTGTCATGACGAAGTAATCCTGCGTGCAGAATGGCTGCTACAGGACCACTTGTACGCTCGCAAAATTCTTCGGCCCCCTTGACATCTCCTTTGCGGATGAATCCGCCGAGTTTCTCAAGGAATGAGCCGACATCTATCTTCAGTTTGCCATAGGTAATAAACCTTTCGACAGTTACCGCGATACCGATCAGCAGAGAAAGCAGAAGTGGATACATGAAGTTTCCACCGGCAATGAACAGATCTGGTAGATCCATACTTGCGCTTTGAGCTCTCTGTACTTCCTCACCAACAGGGATGTTCTCATCCGCTGATTCAGTTGTTTCTTCCTCAATCTCCGCAGCAATTTCCTGATCTGCGGTTTCCTGGGGACCGGGTTCCTCGGGCTGTGCCCACACAATGGCGGTCAGCACGAGGAACAGAAGCAGGAATTTTCGCATCTAATATCACTCCTTCTTTACATTCAGATGCCAGGGATTAATTCCCGGCCTGAACGGAAGAATTCATCCTACCATTCAAATCCAAGACCGAACTTGATAATCCGTGGTCTGCTGAATACATAGGGATTGCCCATACTACCCGTCGGATCGTGATCTGGTTCTCCGTTTCCGTCCTGGTCAGCATCGTACCAATATGGAGTAAGAGAGTTGATATTCTGCCTGCCGAAGAGGTTGTCGATCCGGCACCAGGCATTAAGTGTAATGGAGCTGATCCAGAACGTCTTGTTTACCTTAAGAGTGGTCGACATCGTCCAGGGATATCTGCTTCCGTTGATCTCCGGCATCGCGGTACCCTGATTGGATTCACTGTATGGGAATCCGCTGCCGCCGCGCCATGAAACGTTTACGCCGAATCCCTCAAGGAAGGTTGTGTTGCCGATTCTGGGGCCTTCACCCCGTGGAATGCGGAAATCCGCTTCCATATTGATAGCATGTCTCTGGTCCCATTCAAGATAGGATTCCTTCTTCGGAATGACCCAGCCTGCCCAGACGTAATCGTAATTCTGTCTTGCGCTTGAGCTTTTGCCCATAGCCACTGAATACGTGTAGTTGACAGAGCCTCTCCAGAAATTGCTTGGACGTCTTGTAAGGTTGAGTTCAACTCCTCTGACATTTCCAAAATCACCATTGATATAAAGATCATACGAATCAAGCGCATTGTAGTAATTATTCTGCATGTCAATCTGACCGGTGATGTCTTTGTAGTAGCCAGTTACGTCAATCATGGTGATGTCATCAAACTGATGCTTCACTCCCACCTCATAGGAGATTGTCTCCTCCGGTGAAAGATCGGGGTTTCCAACCATCGGAAATGCACCTGCGAGGTCGAAGTCTGATCCGTTGTACAACATGTCAAAAGCCGGAGTCTGGAAGTAGTGACCGTATGTGAAGTGAAGAACATCACGCTCGGTGATCGGATGAGAGAATCCGATTCTGGGACTGAGGTGGTATTTCACCGGAACGGTTATCGGATTAACGATATGATCCGGATCATCGGGACTGGTTCCCGGTACAATCGGATTCGTGGGATCCGCGGGATAATTGTCGAAGTTCGGATCGAAGTAATCAAAGCGGAGACCGGCGTTAACGATCATTCCTCTGTACTCCATTTTATCCTGTATGTAGGCAGCGCCCGAGTTGGGGAAAACATGATAGCGGTTCATGTAGATATTACCGCCTGATGCTGTGTCTACATATGAATCAAAGATATCGTAGTACTTCGCTTCAACACCGGCCTTCAGCTGATGCTGCTGGTTGATCTGGCTTGTGATATCAGTTCTGAACGTTGATGTGGTGCTTCTGGTTTCAGCCAGTGCGTAGCGGCTTGCGCCGGATCTGTAGAAATTATCAGTGTCCGTTCGTCTATCAGGAGTATACTCCAGCCAGTCATCCCAGGAGAAGTCTTCTCCAAGCCATTCTGTGGTGTAGGTAGTGTCATTCGGATCGTTTCTGATTTGGCGGAAGTAATAAGCCTCATACTGATTGAGCTTTATCTCCATGAAGGTCGCGTCGCTCAATGTCTGGGTAACACCAATACCAATACTGTAGTTGTCCCAGAATCTTGTCGGGAGGCCGTAAAGAATGCTGGTCCCGGTTCCGGGTACCAGGGAATCTATTTCTCCGGAACTTGACTCGACATAGTATGGAACCTCAAATTTGCTCCAGCTCCAGAAGCTCACACCGCCGGTTCTGTCCATGTAGTAACCGGTAAGATTTATCTTGGTTTTGGGATTGGGCTTGTAGGTCAGTTTTACGTTGCCGATGTAGGTTTCCCTCCAGTCGTTGAATCCGTAACCGTACCTTCCGTTCTCACCTCCGCCTATCTGTTCCCATTCTCCGGTAAGGAAGATTCGCATTTCCCCCGGAACCTGAACACCGATAGCGGGTAGAAGATAACTGGTTAAGGGCTCAGGCCCGCCAATTGCGACTTCAGCATTGAGAAATGCATCAGCGAATGGGCCTATGTTGCTCCATCTCCATCCTTCATCCGGATGTGCCGGGTCAACACCGCCCCAGTGCCAGTCGCTGGCAAGACCAAGAGTTTCAAAGTCGTTACCGCTGAAAGTTATCTCACCGGTGTAAGCGCTTCCACCCTCGCGGGTGATGATGTTGATAATGCCGGATTGCGCATTACCATACTCCGCTCCGAAACCACCGGTTATGGTTGACATCTCTGCAACAGCAGCCAAAGGAATGTCACTGTTGAAAACATTTTGGGTAGGGTCTAACTGGGCAACACCGTCTACCATGTACAAGACCTCACCGCTGCGTCCACCGCGCATATGAAGACCGCCACGATCAGTGGCACCTGCAACACGGTTCACGATATCCGCGATTCCGGCTACTGGCATGGTCTTTATTTCCTCACGACCAACCACATGAAATGACTCAGTGGCATCCATCATTATCATTCCTCTTGAATCCGTTACCGTAATGGTAGTACTACCAACAGTAGCGATATCAAGACTGAAATTCATGGGAGTTGTCTGGTCGACTACGACCGCTACTCCCTCTGCTGTCTTAGTGCTCATTCCAACCATGCTGGCACTTATACTGAAAATGCCAGGCTGCAGGTTGATTATGAAATACTCTCCGTTTGCATCCGTCATTGCGCCGTAGGAAGTTCCCACGACCATAACAGTGGCACCAATGAGCGGTTCACCGGAAGTATCGGTAATACGTCCGGCAATTTTGCCTGTGGTACCAGCTGTTACTGACAGAGCCACGAACAGCACAAGCACTAAAGACATTATCGTTGCTTTTCTAAGCACCGCTGCAGCTCCTTTCTTCTACTCGCAGCCCATGCTGCGAAAAAAAACTTTCAACTCTGAAGAAATTCACGTGACACACCTCCCTTGTTACTTCTCCAGAAGTTGCACAAACCATTAACATTAATACATTTGTTAACACATCTGAACAATCTTGAGAGTACACCTCCCTTAAAGAATATTGACTGGAATTGAACATAAGGTAGGTAAAAACTTGAGTCAAGATGCTTATTCATGATATTCGTCCGTTCTTTACAGAT
>DAOWNO010000105.1 GCA_030642525.1 Candidatus Aegiribacteria sp. | reverse complement strand
TGAGTTCAATGATGAGAACGTTATCGCTGAGATTGAGAAGGTCAGACCTGAGCTGCAGCGAGACGGCGGCGATATCGAGTTTGTAGGGATCGAAGATAAAGTTGTTAAGGTAAGACTTCAGGGAGCCTGCTCGGGATGCGCAATGGCCACTGTTACTCTTCAATGGACAGTGGAAAGGAATCTAAAGGCTGTTTTCCCTGAACTTGAAAAGGTAGAAAACGTACAGTAGCAGTACTCCCGGGCAAACACCCGGAAACACTGTCAGAACTCGGAAGTATGGAGGATAAACCGGTGAAATCGGTTGTAAGATATGCCATTATAGCGATTTCAACTGCGGTATTAGCATTCATCGCCGGCTCTGTTCTGGCGCCGTTCGTTTTTGAGACTCCAAGGTTTATTTCTTCTATTGGAGCTGCTTCAGCTCCGGTAACGGTTCCGGATGTTATTGGAATGAACCGGCAGGATGCTCAGAGAGAAATTGAATCATCAACTCTTGTGCTTGCCGGCCAGTGGTCGGAATACGGACCTTTTGAGACCATGGGCAGTGTTGTCAGACAGGATCCCCCGCCAGGTGCTATGACGCCGCGAGGAGCTCCTGTGAGCATATTCTGGAATGTGGGTCCCCTGTACAGATCCTACTGGCCGGATTCCCTTCTTGGCCTTTCCGCCGTTGCAGCTGAAGAGAAAATCGCTGACTGGCAGCTTTACTCCATTGGAAGAAGCTGGGTGCGCGATCCCTTGATTCCGGAGGGTCTGGTTATCGCTGTAAACCCGAGACAGTACGACAGCCTTCCGGTAACAACACCTGTCAGGCTTCTGGTATCCACCGGCTGGCAGGGTATGCCTCGTTTCGTTGGACTTTCAATCAATGATGCCATTGATCTCGCTGAAATCAGCAACCTTATTCCCGTTGTAGTTGAAGAGAGGCTGACAGATGATATCCTGCAATATAATATTGTTCTTGAGCAGCTTCAGACTCCGGGTTATCAATATTCACCTGGTGACTCAGTGGAATTGGTTGTGGGGAAATCAGATGATAACTGGGGGAACTGGTAGATGAGAGAAATAATCATTGCCCCGTCTATCCTCGGCTGTGATCAGGGACAACTTGCCATGGAGGCGCTGAAACTGCAGAATGCCGGCGCTGACATGATACATCTGGACGTTATGGATGGAGTATTTGTACCTGTGCTTACTGTCGGGGCTGATGTTGCGGCATGCATTGCTCGAAAGGTTGATATTCCGGTTGATGCTCACCTCATGGTGGAGAAGCCAGCGGCGCTGATTGATTCATTTGCAGCTGCTGGTTGCGAGTATATTACGGTACACGTTGAAGTTACGAGTCATCTGGACAGGCTTCTACAGAGAATCAGGGAATCGGGAGCGGGGGCGGGAGTTGCCATCAATCCGGCAACCCCGATTGATTTCCTGCAGTGGGTTGCTCCTGCAGTTGATATGGTGCTGATCATGACTGTGAATCCCGGTTACGGAGGGCAGAAGCATCTGGAATATGTTCACTCCAAGATACCGCTGATCCGCCGAATACTTGATGATTCCGGGGGAGAGAAAGCTCTTATTTCCGTAGACGGAGGAGTAACTGACTCCAATGCGGGAAAACTGGCATCTCTGGGAGTTGATATACTGGTTTCCGGCTCTTTCATTACCGGGGCGGATGATCCCGATGAAGCTATCCGAAGGCTGAGAAAGGTTTCGTTGACCAGCTCTGAAGGAAATTGAATGAAGTACTTATTTATTATTACTGCAGTTGCAGTTCTTTTCCTGATATTCGGTTGCGCCAGGGATTTAACCCGTATAATCGATCAGGAAGAAATGAATGAGATAAGAAATGAGCTTGATATCAGAAAATGTGAATCCAGGATGGATTCACTCGGATTCGAGATTGAGGGAATGTTCTATCATGCATCCCTGACTGTTGATGGATATACTTCTCTTGAAGAACTCCTTCCCGATTCTATCCCCGGATGCCCTTCTTCGAAGCAGCCCTATATCATTGATGAAACTGATTCCGGTTTTTCCATTACATGCCCTGTCGGACATGGCTCGGTTTACATAACGAAGTAGACTTCCCTCTGTTTGGATTATTCCGTTTGTTGAAGTATAGTTGCATGCTTTGTGGTGCAGTGTATTTGTGTGTTGTTTACTTATCTGATTCATTCAGGCGGAGGGCATACTTGTTCGACAGGTTGACAGACAGTCTCTCAGATGCTTTCAGGAAACTGACAAGCAGAGGAGTCATTAACGAGTCCAATATCAGGGAAGCTATACGACTGATTCGCAGGGCGTTACTGGAAGCTGATGTTAATTTCAAAGTGGCGAAGCAGTTCGTCAGTACTGTCAGTGAAAAAGCCCTGGGTGAGAAAGTTCTGAAAAGTCTTTCACCGGGACAGCAGGTAATAAAAGCAGTTAATGAAGAGCTGTTTGAGTTGCTAGGTTCTGAAAGAACCCCTCTTGAGCTTTCCGGTAAACCTCCATTAGTCTATCTACTTGTTGGTTTGCAGGGTTCGGGGAAAACGACTACAGCCGGCAGACTGGCATACTGGCTTGCGGAAAAAAAGGGCAAGAGATCTCTTCTGGCAGCATGTGATCTACAGAGACCCGCGGCTATTGAGCAGCTGGAAAAGATCGCAAAGGACTCGGGTGCCGGTTTCTACGCAAGGAGAGACACGAAGAATCCAGTGGAAGTCCTTCGGGAAGCAATGCATGAAGCGCGGATGAACAGCTACGACATAGTCATAGCTGATACCGCAGGAAGACTGCATGTGGACGATGAACTGATGAAGGAACTTGAGGAAATCCGTGAAGTGGCGAATGCAGCTGAAATATTACTGGTGCTCGACGGACTCTCCGGTCAGGACGCTGTAAATGTTGCAGTTGAATTCCAGGAGAGAATAGGATTTACCGGTTCCGTAATTACAAAGATGGATGGCGACTCACGAGGAGGTGCTGCGTTATCTTTCAGAGCGGTAACCGGAAAACCCATTAAGTTCATTGGAACAGGAGAGGGTGTCAATGGCCTTGAACCGATGGATCCGACCCGAATGGCCGGAAGGATCCTTGGTATGGGTGATGTGGTCGGTCTTGCGGAAAAAGCTCAGAGTACATGGGACATAAAGGAAGCTCAGAGGCTGGAGAAAAAGCTTATCTCCAACTCCTTTACGCTTGAGGACTTTGCAGGAGAGCTTCGCCGCATCAGAAAGATGGGTTCTCTCGGTGACCTGATGGCTATGCTTCCGAAGAGCATGAGACCCGCAGGAATGAACCTGGACATTTCTCAATTCACAAAGATGGAAGCCATCATCAGTTCAATGACAGGAAAGGAAAGAACTCATCCGGAAATAATCAACGGAAACAGACGAAGGAGAATATCACAGGGCAGCGGTACAAAAGTGAACGATGTGAACAGACTGCTGCGCGAATTCGGATCAATGAAGAAAATGATGAAGCAGATGAGATCCGGGAGATTCAAGCTGCCCGGCATAATCCGCTGACCTGGAGGTGAAACTTGGTAATTATTCGCTTGAAAAGAATTGGATGCAAAGGCCAGCCATTCTACAGAATTGTAGCCGCTGACAGACGCAAAGCTACCGATGGCAAATTTCTGGAGAGTTTCGGGTACTACGATCCCCTGCGCAAGCCAATGGAAGTTAAAGTAGACGAGGAAAGAGTTTTTCACTGGCTGGATAAGGGAGCACAGATCTCCGATACGGTCAGAAACCTGCTCAAGCGCACAGGCACCTGGAGCAAATGGGCCAGACACTCCGGCGGTGAAGAAGGAATACCGCTGGAAGTGGTTCTGATAAAAGGGAAGAGCAGAACCTCGTAATGGATACACCGGTGCGATTTACTGTCTGAACAACCACCTGAACTGGAGGACCCTCATGAAAGAACTTATTGAAATCATGGCCAAAACGCTCGTTGAAGATCCTGAAGCGGTTTCTGTAGAAGAAAAAATGGAAGAAGACGTAATTGTCTTTGAATTGAGAGTCGCGGAGAGCGATCTTGGCAGGGTAATAGGCCGCGAGGGGAAAATTGCGAAGGCCATGAGACTTATCATCAGATCAGCTGCTGCCCGTCTTGAACAGAAAGCTACAGTAAGAATCATTGACTGAGATTTCTGAAATGGCTTCCGGTGATATTGTATATCTCGGATATGTGGAGAAACCTCACGGATTAAAGGGTGGATTCGCAGTTCGTGTTTTTTCTGGTATCGGTACTGCGGTCATTCCTCCTGGGACAAGGATCCTGCTGGAAGAAAGCATATCCTTGACTGTAGCCCGCTGTTCTGTTCGGGGTGACTCTCGGGTTAATCTCACTCTGAAGGAAATCCGCAACAGGGAGGACGCTGACAGGTACAGAGGCTGCTCCATTTTCATAAAGCGGGATGAAGCGGAGAGAATGCTTTCGTTCTTCCCTCTTTACGGTTTTATCGGCATGGAGATCCGGTCAGAGGGGAAAACGTTTCCAGTTGTGGATATTGAGCCATCAGACTCCAACCCGCTTCTCCTTGTTAAGGGTGCGGGAACCGAATTTCATGTACCGCTTGCGATGGTGCTGAATGAGGGAGAGATAAGGTGGAAGGATAAGATTATTGAGCTTGTTCTTCCCGTTGGTATAGATGATCCGTCTCTGCAATGAATGGAGTCTGCTTGATGAAAACAGCTGTGGCAACACTGTTTCCAGAACTGTTCATTCCATTCACGGAACACGGAATAGTTGGAAAAGCAATTGAAACCGGCAGAGTTGAACTGACGGTTTTTGATATACGGGAAAAGGCTGTAGACACTCGAGGTTCAGTTGATGATTATCAGTTCGGGGGCGGCGCAGGGATGCTGCTCAGACCCGAACCGCTGTTTGAAACACTTGAGGAGATACCCTGGAGAAAGGATGCCAGGATAGTATTCATGACTCCTCAGGGAAGAAAACTGGATCACGATCTTGCTCGAGAGTTAGCTGAGTGCGGAAAATTGATAATATTCTGTGGCAGATATGGCGGAATTGATCAGAGATTCAGGGAATATGCTGTTACGGATGAGATCAGTGTTGGCGATGCTGTGGTTTCCGGCGGTGAGATTCCTGCCATGTTTCTTATGGAAGCTGTTTTCAGATGGCTTTCGGGAGTGCTTGGTCGAATGGAATCCGCACAATCGGACAGTTTTGCGACGGGATTGCTTGATTATCCCAGGTATACCCGACCTGCTGAATACAGGGGAATGAAAGTTCCCGATATTCTGATTTCAGGTAATCATGCTGAGATAGAGAAGTGGAGATTCAAGAAAGCACTGGAGCTTACCGGCAAGCTGCGTCCTGAACTGCTTGATTCGGAAAGCCTGGACTGTGTAAAAGAACGATTTGTTCAGGCTGTAAGGCTGGCAGATCGACAGAAGGAGCAGAAAAATGGATGATATTATCCGGAGTGTTGAAGCATCACATATCAAAGAGAATCTGCCGGAGTTCAAGCCGGGGGATACAGTCAAAGTGCACTTCCAGGTTGTGGAGGGTAACAAAGTTCGTGTACAGATTTTCCAGGGTGTTGTAATATCCCGCAGAGGTGGCGGAACCTCTGAAACTTTTACTGTAAGAAAAATCTCTGGTGGAGTGAGCGTCGAGAGAATATTTCCTCTGAACACTCCTCTCATTGAGCGGATTGAAGTGACCCGAATCGGTAAAGTGCGCAGAGCGAAGCTTTTTTACCTTCGAGACAAGACAGGTAAGTCAGCGAGGATAAAAGAGAAGAAGACATACGGTTCCAGGAAGAAATCCTGACACATATTCCTTTATTCGAGTTCGATGAAAGTTACCGGCTGGATCATCCTGTTCTGATAGGGATGGACGAAGTCGGCCGGGGTCCTCTTGCCGGGCCCCTGGTGACTGCCGCCGTATCCCTCGCGCGGGGGGCGTATCTGCAGGGAGTAACTGACAGTAAGAAGCTGTCCGATAAAAAGCGCAGGACTCTTTTTCCCTTAATCATCAGGATCGCGATCGGATATTCCACTGGAATTGTAGAGCATTCAGAAATTGATGAAGTTGGAATGGCTGAATCTATCCGCCTGGCCTTTTACAGGGCAGCTCAGAATATTGATATACAGGATGCGCTTTATCTTGTGGACGGCCTGCCTATAAGGAATCTTCATCTGAAATCCAGATTCATCGTAAAAGGCGACTCGAAGAGCCTGTCCATAGCTGCCGCCAGTATCATCGCTAAAGTAACCAGAGATGACATAATGATTAAAGCTGAGAGCGAATTTCCGGGGTATGGTTTCGCCTCCAACAAGGGGTATGGATCCAGAGAACACATGGAGGCAATTGAGAAACTCGGCCCTTCACCGATTCACAGAATGTCTTTTGCCCCTATGAAAAATGAGAAACAGATTCGGATACGTTTTGAGTGAAATTTCCAGAGGAGCCGAAGGTTTTGTCTGTGATTGGCTGCTGACCCGCGGATGGACTGTAATCGCCCGCAATTTCCGGACCCGCAGAGCTGAAATTGATATCATCGCGAAAAATAGCGGGATTCTTGCTTTTGTTGAAGTTAAATTCGCCAGTGATGGAAGCGCAACAATGCCGCTCGAGAAGATCGATTCAAACAAGCAGACAAGAATAACCCGTGCAGCCGCTTTCTATCTGATGAAGCACAATTCTCAGGATCAGATCAGATTCGATGTCGCCGTAGTCCGCGGTATGCCTTCAGAATTCAGAATGGACACCTACCTGGAGGATGCTTTCCGCCCCGAACCGCTGTAGAAATCTGTGCCTTCCAGCATAAGGGAGATGCGGAAAACTGCACCTCCGGGACTGTGCGGGGGGTGTTTCAGGCAACCGGCATTCCTGCCGCGAATTGCTCCGGCTTATCCTCTATAGACGTATATATCGTATATACGTTATATCACATATGGAGGTAACATTATGTCCAGACAGATGATAATACTTATTGACCCTGACCTGAAAAGCAGAGTTGAGAATTGTGCCAGGGCAGAGGGAAAAACGTCAGTCTGGTTGTAAGAGAACTGCTTGAAGACTACGTAATAAACAGAGACATCAGCGGCTATATCGATGACCTCTTGAACCGTATAGGCAACAAAATCAGAAAACAGGGCATG
>DAOWNO010000329.1 GCA_030642525.1 Candidatus Aegiribacteria sp. | reverse complement strand
CCGCCTTTATCTGGTTTCTGAGGATGGATCTCTCAGCAGAATTCCTGTGGCCATGATAGAAGAAGACGAAGCTTGCTACTACTACGAAACGGATCTCGACGGGTTCTCTGACTGCATAATAACCTGCCGGCCTGCGGAGCTTGTCATGCTGGAACCCAGGACTGTTTATGGAGCAATTGACAGTGTTGATATCCTTGAAGCATCGCTTGAATTCAGAGTAAGCAAGGTATGGATGGATGAAAACCGTATCGATCCGTTGACCATAGGTCTTTCAAGGGTTCAGGGAGGAGTGCCGCTTGATGTGGAAATAAGGCAGGTTGATGAGGATCTTGTATACTGCTACTACGAAACTGATCCAATTGATCTGTTCCAGTTTGTGATTGTGGCTACAGAACGCGAGGGTTTGCCGGTTTCCACGATTTACTTTGAATACGCAATTGATAAGATCAGGGCAGATCAGATACCTTCACTTGATCGTGTGATACAGACACTCCGGGCCAATCCCGGTGTTTTCGTATCTGTGGAGGGACATGCTGACAGCGATGGCACATTCTCATTCAATGATGGTTTATCAAAGAGCCGAGCGCAGAAGATCGCTGAATACCTGGCAGTCAATCTGGGAGATGTTGATGTATCTATTGAATCCTCATGGTTCGGCGAAAGACGCCCTGCGGCCGCAAATGATACCGAAGAAGGAAGACAGCTTAACAGAAGAGTGGAAATTGTAATTCTCAGAAGTCAGCAGTAGAATAAGGCGTTGTGAAGTAATCTAGATTAGGAGTGTCAGATGGAAGGAATATTTATTGTACAGCTTGTGGGTGTTGCAGGCTTGTTCATAGGTTTGGGATTCTTCGTTTCGATAGTATTGAAGATGCACAGAACTCTCAGTGAGATGGAAGACACACTTTCATCACTTGGCAGGGAAATAGAAGAACTGACTCCCCGCATATCCTCAGCAGTACAGGAAATAGAAAAAACCGGAGAGGATATAGGGATAACGGCGAATGCTACAACTACCCTTTTGAACAGATTGAACGGTAAAACAGGATCATCTCCAATGCTCGATGGTGCAGTCCGTTATCTGCCTGCGGTAATGTCTCTTGCGCACTACATCGTGCCATTGTTTTCCTCCAGGAAGAAGAACAAATGAAACATTTTGCATTTTTTACTGTGTTCCTGCTGCTGGCGGCTTGTGCCGGGCCTTCAACCGGTCCTGTAAAAGGGGTTCTGGTGGTTTACGATCCGGGCATTGATATTCAGAATCTGAACGAACTTCTGGATGAAATACAGCTTCATGTAATAACGGTTGTTACCGAGGATGTCTTTAATTTCTCCATATGTTCGACTGAGGAATTCGTGGATGATCTGAAAACAAGAAGGACAATTCTGTTCGTTACTGAAGATAGTCTTCAGCTTCCGGAAGAACTCCAGGAGTCAAACAGTATCTATCGTGGTGATAATATCTGGGCAGACGATCAGATTGTCCTTGGTATAGTACTGCCCGGATTTACCGATACAGACGCTCTTTCAAACCTGCTCGAACAGATATACAATCATCATTTATCTGCATATATTTATGGCAGTTTCGTATCAACCCAGATGAGCAGTCCCGACAGAATAGACAGTCTTCTTACTCTTGGTTTCAGTATTGATATACCGAAATCGTATCATCTTGCCGAGTGGAATCCTGAATCCGGATTCATTCAGTATCAGCGTATTGTATCTGATGAGTGTTTTTTACTGCTGAGCATCAGGTGGATCGATGATTCCGTTGTGCTTTCTCCCGATGAAGCGGTATTATGGAGAGAAGCGGTTGCGAGGAATTATTTTTACGATGCAGCTGCCGACTCAATAGACAGGTCATCTGTAGAAGTTCTGCCTCTTGAACTCAGAGATCTCCAGGGATGGCGGCTTCTTGGCATGTGGAGGAATCCGGATCACCTGAACGCAGGTGCATTTACAAGTTACATTTTAAGAAATAACGGTAGAAGGTACCTCCTCGATATGGAAGTATTCCATGAACATCGGGAGAAAGAACCGTATATTCGAGAGGGCTGGATCATTTTGAATACATTCATGCCGGGAGAAGAAAATGGTAGATAACACATCCAGACAGGAACTGGAAAAAGTTGAAAGTGACTGGATCAGTAATCCTTCACCGGTACTGTGCGCAAGATTAGCGGATCTTCTGCGCAGGAACGGCAGGCTTGATGAATCACGGGCAATTGCGAGTACGGGACTTGCCAGGTGGAAAAACAATATTTCCATCTCAGTGGTTCTCGGCAAGTGCTACAAGGATTCCGGCCTTCTCGAGAAGGCGATGGAAACATTCGGAAAAGTAAATTCTGCACAACCGCAGAACCTTGTGGCGCTGAGGAATCTTGCGGAGATACATTTCCAGAAGGAACACTGGAGCAAAGCTATCCACTACCTTGAAGAGTATCTCTTCGAGCAGCCTGGAGATGAAGAGGTAAGGGACAGGCTGGAAGAGGTAAAATCCAGGAAGAACTCATCGAATCAGATATCCCTTGATGTTGAGGAAGATGAATACGAACCT
>DAOWNO010000134.1 GCA_030642525.1 Candidatus Aegiribacteria sp. | reverse complement strand
CTTCGGGAATGCCTTAAAAAAGGCGGACCTGTTCTCAGGGAACCGGTTATGAAACTCGATATCATTTGTCCGTCAAATTATGTCGGAGAAGTGATCGGTGATGTTAATTCCCGGAGGGGCAGTATTATAAGTATGGAGCCCAGAGGAGAAGTACAGTCAATAAATGCAAGGGTTCCCCTTGCGGAACTTTTTGGTTATAGTAGCGCCCTGCGTTCATTAACGCAGGGCCGTGCTGGTTTTTCAATGCAATTCTATGATTATGTCTTGATTGCAGAGAACATCACACGAGAACTACTTGAGCAGATGGGTATTTCCAGCCTGCATATGGGCTGGCAATAAATAGTGACAGGAGAAATGTATTGAAGGCTAACCGGTTGAGGATCAAGCTCAGAGCATATGATCACAGGCTTCTTGACCGCTCGGCGGCAGCAATAGTTCGGGGAGTTGTGAAAACAGGAGCCACTGTTTCGGGACCGATTCCCCTCCCTACCAAGAGGTCGGTAATTACGGTTCTTAGAAGCCCTCATGTGAACAAGAAATCACGTGAGCAATTCGAGATGAGGATCCACTCGCGGTTGATAGAAATAAAGGATCCTAATGAAGAAACCGCAGCTGCGCTTCGCTCACAGGATGTGCCCGCAGGTGTGGATGTAGAAATGAACGAAGTATAAAAACCAGTTCTTATTCTAACTGATCCGGTTTTCCGGATTAAGAGATCTGCCGCAGCACCGGACAATGGCGGTTGTCTGGTGAGCGGATTTGACAGAAACGCTTGTCCCTCCGCCTTTCAAGGGGACTTCAGCGATGGGAAGTGATTTATGAGCGGAATAATGGCTCGTAAGATAGGGATGACTCGCATTTTTGAAGATGACGGTAAAGCAGTTCCTGTCACTGTGCTTGAGGCTCAGCCGAATCCGGTTACCCAGGTCAAGACCCTGGAGACCGACGGCTATGAGGCATTGCAGATTGGATACAGGTCAAAGAAACAGAAAAGGCTGAACAAACCTCTTCTTGGCCATCTTGGCAAAAGCGATGCTCCCCCTGTATCAAGACTTTGTGAAGTTCCTGTCCCAAACGGTGACGTTAGCACCGGTGATTTTCTCACCGTTTCCATGTTTCTTCCAGGAGAAAAAGTAGATGTTACGGGAATTACAAAAGGAAAGGGCTTCCAGGGGGTTGTAAAACGTCACGGGTTCGCATCCGGAGATGCTTCACATGGAACCAAATCGCAGAGAGTTCCGGGTTCTATCGGGCAGTGCGCCACACCATCAAGAGTCTGGAAAAACAAGAAGATGCCTGGGAGAGATGGCGGTACAAGAGTAACAGTACGTAATCTGGAAGTTGTCCGGATTGATGAAGAGCGCAACCTGCTCATTATCAAAGGGGCGGTCCCCGGATCCAAGAACAGTTACCTGCTCATCCGAAAGAGACGCTCGGGAGGTGACAGATAACCATGGCTGATGCAAGAGTATACACCATGAAAGGCGAGGAGATCGACAAGATCGATCTTCCTGATGAGCTTTTCGGAATGAATGTTTCCACTCACATACTCTGGGAAGTTGTAAGAGCGGAATCATTGAATTCCCGCCAGGGAACGGTTGCCTGTCTGGGCAGAAGTGATGTTAAGTCTTCAGGTCATAAAGTATGGCGGCAGAAAGGTACTGGAAATGCCCGGGCCGGCACCAGAGCTAATCCTATCTGGCGCGGAGGTGGTGTGACATTCGGACCATCACCCAGAAAATGGAAGATCAGATTGAACCGGAAAGTAAGAAAAAAAGCTCTTGCCGGTATTCTGAGCGAGAGACTGTCTGAAGGCAATCTCAGAATAGTAAGGGATCTGGAGTCAAGCGGAAAAACCCGTGAACTCGCGGAGATGCTTAATAACCATGAATGTTCAGGCAAGCGTACAGTGATTCTGGTCAGAGACAACGATGAAGGTGTATTCAGGGCTTCTCGGAATATTCAAAAACTTGCCGCCAGACCTGCGCGAAGTGTCTCAATTCATGACCTGGTCAATTCAGAAGTTGTTCTCCTTTCTGAAGAAGCAGTTGAGCTGCTGAAGGAAAGGCTGATATAATGGATGCAAGGCAGATAATAATAAGACCGATCGTGACCGAGAAAAGTACTGTCATCAGGGACATTTCCAACCAGTACTCGTTTCGAGTGATTCCCCGGGCAACAAAAAGGCAGATCGCTTCTGCGATCGAGGAATTGTTTGATGTCCACGTCATGAAAACCCGCACCATGAAGATGCAGGGCAAGATGAAACGACTGGGCAGAAATGTTGGTCGGAAAGCTTCATGGAAAAAGGCCATCGTAACCCTTGCTGAAGGCGATACGATCGACTTCTTTGAAGGGGTGTAAGCTATGAGCATGAAAAGATGGAAGCCGGTCACTCCTGGAACACGATTCAAGGTTTCCCCTGGTTTTGATGAAATCACCACCGATCATGGTGAGAAGACTCTTCTGGAACCTCTTAAGAGTAAAGCCGGGAGGAACAACAGGGGAAAAGTCACCGCAAGACACAGAGGCGGCGGCCACAAGAAAAAATACAGGAGAATGGATTTCAAAAGAAACAAGTTCGGTATTCCCGGAAGAATTGCATCAGTGGAATATGATCCTAACCGGTCAGCAAGAATTGCACTGGTTGTCTATTCAGATGGAGAGAAGAGATACATGCTCGCTCCGGAAGGGCTTATAGTCGGGCAGACTGTTCTGTCCGGTCCGGATGCTCCGCCGGAGAACGGGAATCATCTCCCGCTCTCCCGAATTCCGCTCGGTTCAACAATTCACAATGTTGAGCTCAAACCCGGTAAAGGTGGTCAGCTGGCGCGATCAGCAGGAGTTTCCATTCAGCTGATGGCTCGAGAGGGCAGATATGCTACTCTGAAAATGCCTTCAAGAGAAACCCGCATGGTTCCTGTTAACTGTATGGCAACCATTGGAACTGTTGGTAATTCCGAACATTTTCTGGTTGTACCGGGAAAAGCAGGAGCCCGCCGCTGGAAGGGCCGCAGACCCCATGTCAGAGGAGTCGCAATGAATCCTGTTGATCATCCAATGGGCGGAGGAGAGGGTAAATCAAGTGGAGGCAGGCATCCATGCTCACCATGGGGACAGCTTTCAAAGGGTTTGAGAACAAGAAAGAAAAAAGAAGCTGACAGTCTGGTAATCAGACGCAGACCCACTGGAAAAAGGAGGAAGTAGGCTATGGCCCGTTCATTGAAGAAGGGTCCCTATATCCAAGAAAAACTGGCTGGAAAAGTCAGTGAGATGGAAGCTTCGGGGGAGAAGAAGATAATCAGAACCTGGTCCCGCAGATCCACTATCCCTCCTGAATTTGTGGGACATACATTTGCTGTACATAATGGTCGGAAGTTTATACCTGTCTACGTTGTGGAAAACATGGTCGGTCATAAACTTGGCGAGTTCGCTCCTACGCGGACATTCCGCGGGCACCGCGAATCCAAATCAGTAAAACAGGCGAAGTCCAGAGGATAGGCGGAGGCGGATATGGAAGCAATTGCAAAAGCAAGATTCGTCAAGGTTCCACCACGGAAAGCAAGGTATATTGCAGATCTCATTCGTGGCAAAACGGTTAACCAGGCGCTATCAATTTTATTGACCGTTCCGAGGAACTCCTCCAGAATCATAGAGAAGATACTGGATTCCGCTGTGGCTAACGCCATTCAAAAGTCAGAAGGACAGAGACTCGATGTGGATGAACTTGTTGTTACCAACGTGATTGTAAACGAAGGTCCCACAACCATGCGATGGAGACCCCGTGCCAGGGGAAGAGCAACAAAAATCCGTCACAGGACAAGTCATATAACAGTCACGGTTGTCAACAATGATGAGACAGCCGGACAGGGACGAGAGGAGTAGTATGGGTCAGAAAACCAATCCTGTCGGCCTTCGTCTCGGTATCAGTCGCGGCTGGGACTCTACCTGGTTCGCCAGGGGAAAAAAGTATGCGGAGTACCTGAAAGAGGATACTGATATTCGAAGATACCTTGGATCGAGACTTGAAAAAGCCAGAGTATCGAGAATAGAGATATTCCGGAAGCCACAGGAAGTAGAAGTAGTTATCTGGACCGCAAGACCAGGCCAGGTAATTGGCAGTAAAGGCAGTAATATTGACAGGATTACCAATGAGTTGAAAGTGCTTGTAGGTAACAAAACCGTAAGGACGAAAGTTCAGGAGATCCGGAAAGACAGATGTGACGCAACTCTTGTTGCTGATAAGATCGCTCGCCAGCTTGAGGGAAGAGTATCTGTCAGAAGAGCTATGAGGATGGCTATCAGAGACGCTATGACCGATGGAGCTTTAGGAATAAAGGTTTCCTGCGCCGGGAGGCTCGGTGGTGCTGAAATGTCGCGGAGGAATACTTATCACGAAGGCAGAGTCCCTCTTCATACACTTAGAGCGGATATTGATTTCGCCAGATTGCCCGTACGACTTACGGAATAATCGGTGTTAAGGTCTGGATTTATCATGGTGAAATCCATGAGCCTCCAATATCCGGGTCAGTGATTGGCAGGTGATTACAGATGTTGATGCCGAAGAGAACAAAGTATCGAAAGCGGCACCGCGGACGGATGAGAGGTAAGACCAAGGGTGGCGGAACAGTATCATTTGGAGAATACGGTTTGCAGGCTCTCGCCCCCGGATGGATCACAAGCGCTCAGATCGAGTCAGCTCGAGTTGCTCTCACAAGACATGTGAAACGAGGCGGAAAGGTCTGGATAAGGGTTTATCCTGATAAGCCGGTAACTTCCACTCCCGCCGAGACCAGGATGGGAAAAGGGAAAGGTGCGGTAGATCATTGGGTTGCTGTTGTAAAACCTGGAAGAGTGATGTTTGAGCTGGAGGGAGTGCCACTGGAATTGGCAAAATCAGCTATGAGGCTTGCAGGTCATAAATTACCAATTAAAACAAGGTTCATAGTCCGGGACAGGGAGGAGCTGTAGATGAAAACTCACGAGCTTCGATCGATGAGCCGGGAAGAACTGGAAGAACATGTCCGGGAACTGAGACAGGAACTGTTCAACCTGAGATTTCGGAGGACAACTCAGCAACTGGATAATCCCCTTCAAATGCGGGTAGCTCGGAAAGATCTGGCCAGAACCCTCACAGTAATCAGAGAGCTTGATCTGGGTTTTGAACGCGGTACCGGGGAAGGACTGTAGAGATGGCAGAAACCAGGGTAAAAAACAGGAGAGTTCTAAAAGGAACCGTGGTTTCCAGCGCCATGGATAAGACTGTGGTTGTTGAGGTTGTATCCCTCAAGGCACACCCGGTCTACAAGAAGCGCTGCCGTACCACAACAAAGTATTTCGTCCACGATAAAGAGAACCAGTGTAATAAGGGTGACACCGTTACCATAGCGGAAACACGACCCATCTCGAAGAATAAACGCTGGCGTATTCTTGATATTGTGGAACGGGCACGATAGGAGGAAGCAGCGATGATTCAGCAGGAATCCAGACTGAAGGTTGCGGATAATTCCGGCGCCCGAACGGTACTTTGCATTAAAGTTCTCGGTGGAAGCAGGCGCAGATATGCTACAATTGGAGATGTGATTGTAGTAACTGTGAAAGATGCTATTCCCGATGGCGCTGTAAAGGCAAGTGAAGTTCGAAGAGCAGTGATTGTCCGAGTAAAAAAAGAACTGAATCGACCAGATGGAACATCTGTCCGGTTTGGTGACAACGCCGCTGTTATCCTCGATGACGCTTACCAGCCGGTAGGTACGAGGATCTTCGGGCCTGTGGGCCGTGAACTGCGAGAGCACTTCATGAAAATAGTCTCGCTTGCTCCGGAGGTGATCTGATGCACATCAAAAAAGGTGACAAAGTGCTTGTTATCTCCGGCGCGGATCGCGGTAAGAATGGAAAAGTACTTAAAGTATTCCATGCAAAGAACCGGGCGATTGTTGAAGGATTGAATTTAATAAAGAGGCACACCAGACCATCCTCCCGTAATCAACAGGGAGGAATTATTGAGAAGGAAGCGCCTATTCACGTAACGAATCTCAGGGTGATCTGTCCCGGTTGTGGAAAAGCCGGGGGAATCAGACGTATCCGGGATGATGAGGGACGTCTCATGAGGAACTGTAAACTCTGCAATGAGACTATTTCCACCGGTTAGGGGGTGACTTGTGAGAACGCTTCCCAGACTAGAGAAAATGTACCGGGATGAGCTGAGGGATAAAATGATGAAACGTTTCGATTATGAAAACGTCAATCGGAT